>CAIYZW010000185.1 GCA_903930725.1 uncultured Bacteroidota bacterium | reverse complement strand
TTCATGATAGTCCTTTTATGGATCATATTCTTTTTTTCAGTATTGCAGATAGCCCATTCCTACCTGTTTTTTCCGATAATCCTTAAAGTACTTTCCAAAAACAAAAAATTAAACGAAAAGGTTTATCTGCCCGAAGATGCCGATATTCCAATGATATCGGTTTTGTTGGCTGCTCATAATGAAGACCAGGTGATTGACGAAAAAATACGGTCGGTTATGGATACCAGCTATGCTGCCGATAAAATTGAGTTTCTTATTGGGTCGGATGCCTCAACTGATGCTACAAATGATATTATCAGAAAATGGCAAAAAATATATCCGCAAATTAAGTTGATTGAATTTTCAGGCAGAAGCGGAAAATCAAAAATTATTAATGAGCTTGCAACCGTGGCTCAAGGTAAAATTTATATTTTAACTGATGCAAATGTGATCTTTCACCAGGAAACAATCTACCAAATGGTGAAGCACTTTAAAAATCATGAAATTGCACTTGTTGGGGCAAATATTATTAATTCAGGGCTAAGCAAAGACGGGATATCAATACAAGAAAACAAGTACATCTCGCGTGAAAACAGGATAAAATATCTCGAAGGAATAGCATGGGGTACCATGATCGGAGCCTTTGGTGGATGCTACTCTATCAGGGCTGATTATTTTGCTCCAGTGCCAAGGAATTTTTTTATGGATGATTTTTATATCAGTATGAACGTGATTGAGAAAAAAGGGATGTCCATTTTTGAGCCAAAGGCAAGCTGTTACGAGGATGTATCGAATAAAATATCTGAAGAATTCAGACGAAAAATAAGAATCTCGATCGGAAATTTTCAGAATCTGGGCCGATATTCTAAATTGCTATATCCACCAATAAGTGCTGTGTCGTTTTGTTTCATGTCGCACAAGGTTTTAAGATGGTTTGGTCCATTCTTTTTAATTCTTGCTTTATTGAGCAATACATTCCTTATAGGGCATGGATGGGTTTTTGATGCCACATTTATGATACAGACAATACTGATTTCCTTACCTGTTATTGATTTGATTTTGAGAAAGCTAAAAGTTCACATAAATTTGCTCCGGTTTATTACCCATTTCTATTTAATGAATTTGGCACTGTTACTAGGCTTTCTAAGATTTGTAAGGGGAGTAGATACAAACATTTGGCAACCAACACAAAGATTTCAATAGGGTTATGTTGAACACAATCGAAGAAGCAATACAGGATATAAAACAAGGCAAGCTCGTTATAGTTGTTGATGATGAAGACAGAGAAAACGAAGGCGATTTTTTAACTGCTGCAAAAAATGTTACTCCTGCAATCATCAATTTCATGGCAAAAGAAGGCAGAGGTTTAATTTGTGCCCCTATTGTTGAAAGCAAGGCTAAGGCCCTCGGACTAGAATTAATGGTAACTGATAACACGGCTTTGCACGAAACACCTTTTACGGTATCAATTGATTTGAAAGGTCATGGTTGCACAACCGGTATTTCTGCAACCGACAGGGCAAAAACTGTTCAGGCACTCATTGATCCAACTACCGCCCCATCTGATTTTGGT
>CAIYZW010000184.1 GCA_903930725.1 uncultured Bacteroidota bacterium | reverse complement strand
TGGCGCTACACTTACTGTTACACCTGCCACTCAAAATGTAACAGCAGCAGCCGGTTCCACCACTTTTAATGTCGGTTCAAACACAAGTTGGACGGTTGCCGAAAGTACTGCATGGTTTAGCGTTTTACCTATGAGCGGAAGCGGAAATAACACATTCACCGTAACTTATACACAAAATGCTTCGATTACGGCCAGATCAGGTCAAATTACTGTTTCATCAACAGGACTTCCAAATGTTGTAGTAATAGTTAACCAGGCCGGTGCCGCGGCAACACTTTCGGTTTTACCAGCCAACCGCGATGTAACTCCGCCAGCTTCGACCACAACTTTCACGCTTACTTCAAATACTGGCTGGGTGGTATCCGAAGCAGTTTCGTGGCTTAGCGTTTTGCCTGCATCGGGAAGTGGAAACAGTACTTTAACAGTAACTTATAGCCAAAATGCTACAGGTGCATCCCGTGTTGGCAATATCGTCGTTACGGCAACAGGCGGAGCACCGGTGGTAACAGTCACTGTTACTCAAGCTTCCTACCCCACTCATAATATTATGCTAACATCAGGCTGGACGGGTGTTTCCAGCTACATTATGCCAGTAAATAACAACATTACCAATGTGTTTGCCCCCGTGAGCTCTGCCTTAGTTATTGCTCAAACCATGGCAGGTGTTTACTATCCTGCCGGCCCTGTAAACACCATCGGCGATTGGCTTAGCCAGTCGGCTTACAAGGTGAAAATGAACAACCAGGCTGTGCTCCCAATTATCGGAAACGAAGAATTAAACAAAACATTTGCCTTGTCGGCAGGATGGAATCTGGTTCCGGTTATTTGCAATGCTCCGGTAAATGTGGTAACACTCTTCCCGGGAACCAATCTAAAAATCCTGAAAGATGTGGCCGGACTCGGTATTTACTGGCCTGAATATGGAATCAACACCATTGGGACCATGCTTCCCGGAAGTGCTTACTATGCAATGATGAACACTGGCGGATCGGTCATCTTCCCGGCTAATGCCAAAGAAGCCGTTGCTTTTGAAATGCCATCACGAAATTTCCCCGAGAATCCCTGGAATGACATCGAAATTACCTCTTCATCACACCAGATTGCCATCAATAAAGAAGGTATGGAAGGCATCGTTGCCGGAGACGTTTTGGGCGTTTTTGATGAAAAAGGCAATTGTTTTGGAGCGACAACACTCGGCCTTTCAGATGGAAACGCAATCGTAACAGCATACGCCAATGATGAATTAGCAACTGGCAAAACCGGATTCCTTAATGACGAACTCATGCAATTCAGGCTGTACAGACCGCAAACCAACGAAACGATGGATGTTTTTGCGAGTTTCGATTCCCGGTTGCCACAGCAGCAATTTTACCAAAACGAAGGGCTTTCGGCCATTTCCAGTTTGAAGGTTTCAAATGTTGGAATTACTGAAAATTTCGGTCAAAATATCCGGATATTCCCCAACCCGGCATCAGGTGTGGTTACAATTACAGGAATCAGGGATTTTTCAACCATCGAAATTTTTACTTCTGATGGAAGCCAGGTTAAAACCATCCAAACCGAAAATGTTGAACAAACCACATTCAACATAGCCGGTTTGAGCAAAGGTGTTTATCAGTTACGCCTTAAAGGTTCACAATCCACAGTTTACAAAAAGCTGATCAAAAACTAATCTTATCAATTTGAAAAGAAAACTCCCGGTAACCGCAAAGTGCCGGGAGTTTTTTTTAGTGTAAAATCTTCATCTGATATGTTTTCTGTTTTGAACATTTTATTGTAACAGCCTGATAGATATTTTTTATGAAATGCTATTTTATCCTAATTTTACGGCAGGAATTTACCTTTAAAGGATAATTAATCAGGAAATCATAGTCAATAACAAATTTTTAATCCAATGAGTCCTACTGTTACCATAGTGTTGAAAAGTGTTTTTTCGTTTTCATCTTTTTATCTGATAACCATAATTGTAACAGCGCAAGTCAGCAGTTTTATTCATGTCGATCAGTTTGGATATCATGTTAATGCTGATAAAGTTGCTGTTTTGAGCAATCCGGTTGTGGGTTACAATGCGGCATTAAGTTACAGCCCGCCCGCCACTATCCAATTGCGTGATGCAAACACCAACCTTGTAGTTTTTTCGGCAAATATTTCGGTGTGGAATTCAGGGAATACGCACAGCCAGTCGGGTGACAAGGGCTGGTGGTTTGATTTTTCATCTTTCAAAACGCCGGGAAGTTACTATGTTTACGATCCATTAAACAATCAAAAGTCGGCCGTTTTCGAAATTAACAATTACCCTTACGGGGATGTTTTGAAAGCAACCGGGCGAGCCTTTTACTACAACCGCTGCAATGCCCCCAAACTTCAGGTTCATGCAGGCACCCAATGGTCGGATGCCAACAACTTTTTAAACCCGTTGCAGGACGCCAATTGCAGATATATTCATGATAAATACAATGCCACGTTGGAAAAAGACCTTTCAGGCGGCTGGTTCGATGCAGGTGATTATAATAAATACGTAACTTTCACTTACAACACGCTCCACGACTTATTGTATGCCTATGAAGAAAGTCCGGATGTTTTTGGCGACAACTGGAATATTCCCGAGAGTTGCAACGGAATCCCCGACCTGATTGATGAGATAAAATGGGAACTCGACTGGCTGATAAAAATGACAAATCCTGATGGAAGTGTTCAAATTAAAATGGGAAGCCAGAATTATTCTGAAAACATCAGCTCACCACCAAGTGCAAACACCGATCAACGGTTTTACGGACCAACCTGCACCTCGGCATCAGCAACGGTGGCCTCAGTTTTTGCCCATGCAAGCATTGTTTTTGGCGATTTCCCGGAATTTGGCGCCTTTTCAGCCAATCTTCACGAAATTGCAGAATCGGCTTTTCTCTATACTTTGCCGCATTACACCAACAATACTTTTGAAACCGATTGCGACAACGGCGAAATTGTATCAGGTGATGCCGACAAATCGGCTCAGGAGCAAAAAGACATGATGATCTCGGCTGCGGTTTATCTGTTCGAAAAAACGGGAAATAATAGCTACAATACCTTTGTAATCAACTACTACACACAGTCCAGACCATGGGTTACCAATTTCTGGGGACCTTATGACAATCCTGTCCAGGATGCACTGCTGCGATACACAACTTTGCCAGGCGCCAATGTAACCGTAAGCAACAACATATCCAATATGGCCGCTACCGAGGCCAACAACAATTGGAACGGATTTTACGGCTGGAGCACCAACGACCTTTACCGTGCCTTTATGCCCGACTGGTCGTATCACTGGGGAAGCAACACCACCAAAGCCTGTTATGGTAACTTAAACAACCGTCTGGCCGATCTGGGCATTTCAAATGTGAGTTCGCTGCGAAAAAAAGCCACCGAATTACTGCATTATTTTCATGGCGTCAATCCACAGGGAATGGTTTATTTGAGTAATATGTACAGCTTTGGCGCCGACCGGTCGGCCAACGAAATTTATCACTCATGGTTTAATGATGGCACCAACTTCGACAATGCCCAAACTTCACTTTATGGCCCAGCGCCTGGATTTTTGACCGGTGGCGCCAACAAGGATTTTTCGGTAAGCAGCATTGTTCCACCGGCAGGCCAACCGGCTCAGAAAAGTTATAAAGACTGGAATACCGGGTGGCCACAAAACAGTTGGGAAATAACCGAACCGGCCATTTACTGTCAGGCTTCCTACCTCCGGTTGCTGGCAAGGGTTATGCAGTCCTCCTGCAAAACACACCAAATCGCATTATCCTCCGGATGGACAGGGCTTTCGAGTTACATAATGCCTGTTAATAAAAATATTGCTGATGTTTTTGCACCAGTTGATTACGCTTTTGTCATTGCTCAAACTATGTCGGCAATGTATTTCCCGGCGGGACCAGTTAATACCATCGGCGATTGGTTTAGCCAGTCGGCATACAAAGTAAAGATGGGCAACCAGGCTGTTTTGCCAATCTTTGGAAACGATGAATTAAACAAAACCTTCGCGCTTGCAAACGGCTGGAATCTGATGCCTGTAATTTGCAACACCAACGTCACAACCTCAAATTTGGTTGCAGGTTTGGGGGCAAATCTTAATATCATAAAAGAAATAGCAGGGAACAATGTTTATTGGCCTGCATTTGGAATTTACACGCTCAGCCAGCTTACACCCGGAAAGGCTTATTATGTAAGCATGGCTACAGCCGGTTCGGTAACTTTCCCGGCCAATGTTGCCGACAATGGCTTCATTCCTACTGAACCGTTACGGGAATTGGTTACGCCGTGGAACGAAATCCATCGCAACGCCGAAAGCCACATTTTCGCAATCGAGGTGCAGGCCTTGGCTGATTTATCACAGGATGATATCATCGGAATATTCACCCCAGATGGCATTTGCGCAGGAAACATCCAGATTGGGAATACCGCCGAAAACCTGGCATTTTACGCTTTCGCAGATGACCAGTTTACCAGCGAAGCCGATGGTTTTACCAACGGCCAGCCGTTGATTTATAAACTTTTCAGGCCATCAACCGGCAATGAGTTTAATCTTAAGGTTACCTATAATACCGGAATGCCCAATAACGACGGACTTTTTGCTACCGAAGGAATTTCGGCCATTAAAGGTATTTCGGTAATTAATTCAGGAATTTCCGAAGATTTTGCCAAAGGATTGTACATCTATCCAAATCCAACAAACGATAAAGTTACAATCGGTGGAATTACCGGAATTGATCAGATTTTGGTTATGTCTTCCGATGGTACAGTCGTTTTGCGAATTAATCCAACAACTGAGGGAGACCAGGTTCTGAATTTATCAGTTTTGCCGGCAGGTTTTTACCAGGTTCAGATCAGGACTTCTAAAGGCATAGTTACACGAAAGGTTATGAAAGGGCTTTAGATATCTGTAAATCATTTTTGGTGACGAATTAACAAGCAGGTATTCTGTAAAGCGATGCCTTTTTTTAATTTTCATATCGCTGTTCTCCTGAAGGGTTGTCATTTAAAATTCACTGCCAACCGGGTAAAATAATTCAATTGTCCTGAAACACTTAATATCTTTAACCGCGCCGAAATGACCGCCAATTAGCTGAGATAAATACTTTAATCGGCCACTGGTCTTTTATTAAATGAAAAGATAAATTCTTATT
>CAIYZW010000183.1 GCA_903930725.1 uncultured Bacteroidota bacterium | reverse complement strand
TTTGCCCGTCGTATCACCAAACCGCTCATCAAACTTACCAAAGCGGCCACCAGTGTTGGTGCCGGAAATCTCGACAGCAAAGTAAAAATCAATAACAACGACGAAATGGCGAACTGGCCGAATCGTTCAATTTTATGACGGCCAAGTTAAAATCTCAGAATGACCAACTTCTAAGCGAACGTGCCTCACGGTTAAGTTCGGTGATTGATGGGCAGGAAATGGAACGACAGCGGCTTTCGCGCGAAATGCACGATGGCGTAGGCTAGGCTTTGAGCGCAATCGGGCTGAGGTTGGAACTTGCTTCGCGCACCGAAAACGAAAAAATTAAACCTTTGGTTAACCAGACTAAAATGCTGGTTGATCAAACGATTGATGAAGTACGTGCCATCTGCCGGTCGCTTACACCGCCTGCCCTTAAAGAATTTGGCCCCGTTACCGCCATCAGAAGAATGGCCGAAGATGCAGCCCAGCATGCCGACCTCCGGTTAAATTTTATTCTTAACGGAAATCTTTCAAATCCGGGAATAAAATCGGGAACATACCTTTATCGGATTGCCCAGGAGGCCATTAATAATGTTGTAAAACATGCAAACACCGAAACCCTCGAAATCAGTATTTCCATCACCAGGCAAAATATCGACAGCCATAGCATTTTTAAATACCGACGAGGCAGCATCATTTGCAACTGTTGCCTGGGTAATCATCGAATGGTCGAGGGAAAGGAAACCTAAGTTTGTAGGCTTGCTTACAGGCTCCATTGCAGGGTTGGCAACCATTACACCCTGTACCGGATTTGTTCCGCAGTGGGCGGCAGCACTCATTGGTACATTGGCTGGTGTTGTTTGTTATCTTGCAGTCCAGCTTAAAAACAAAATGAAATGGGACGATGCGCTTGATGTATGGGGCGTTCATAGAGTTGGAGGAGTTTTAGGGACAATTTTGCTTGGCCTTTTCGCTACAAAGGCCATAAATCCGGCAGGAGCCGATGGCTTACTTGCCGGAGGTGGCGCTACTTTTCTGATGAAACAGATCGTAGCAGTTGTGATTGCCTCGGCTTATGCTTTTATCTTTACTTACGTGGCACTTGCTATAATCAATCTTGTAACGCGGGTAAGGGTTTCCGAAGAAGAAGAAATGGCCGGCCTTGATACTTCACTTCATGGCGAAAAAGCTTATGATGACGGAGCATTGTAATCTCTTTTCATGATTTAAAGTGTAATAACCCGGTCGGAAGGCCGGGTTATTTTTTTGTTTTGAATAGAATCATCTGATGACATGTCCAAAAAAGGTGGAGCCAAACTTTAGGATTTTTGATTTAGGTTTTAGGATTGAAAAATTGATATCGAAAGCTGATTTTTGATTTTTGGTGATTAAAATATCTGGGAAAATCCAATTTACTCCTGCCTTCCAAATTTGGAAAAAATCGCTTTGATTACTATTCTATCTTTGCCATCCAAAATAAAAACATTTTTTATTCAGAATCAGATGCACAGCATACTAGAAAAAACAGCCGCTTTCGAGCGACTTTTAAAAATCATGGACGACCTGAGAGCCGGTTGCCCGTGGGATCAGAAACAAACGCTCGAAACCCTCCGCTATCTTACCATCGAGGAAACTTATGAACTTTCGGATGCTATCCTCGAAAAAGACATGGACGAGATAAAAAAGGAACTTGGAGACCTGATGCTGCATTTGGTTTTTTACGCAAAAATTGGCTCCGAAACCGGCCATTTCGACATTGCCGATGTTCTCGACAGCATCAGCGAAAAACTTATCAGGCGGCACCCCCACATTTATGGCGACGTTAAAGTTGCCAACGCCGAGGACGTTAAAAACAATTGGGAAAAAATCAAGCTTCAGGAAAAAGACCGCGACTCGGTTTTGACGGGTGTTCCAAATTCGCTTCCCGCCATGGTAAAAGCATACAGAATGCAGGAAAAAGTGCGGGGCGTAGGTTTTGACTGGAATAACGCCGAACAGGTGTGGGAAAAAGTAAATGAGGAAATCGCCGAATTACAGCACGAAATCGCACAAGGGAATCGCGAAAACATGGAAAAGGAATTTGGCGACCTGTTGTTTTCGCTGGTGAATTATTCGAGGTTTATCGGTGTTAATCCCGAGGATGCGCTGGAGCGGACGAACAAAAAATTTGTTCAAAGATTTAAATACATCGAGCAGCAAGCGAAAAAACATGGAAAATCGCTCAAAAACATGACCCTTGCCGAAATGGATGTCTTTTGGGATGAAGCCAAGAAAATCGAATAAACAAAAGTCAAATAGAAAATGACAACTCGCAAACGGAGCCAAATAAATCCTCGTATGAAATGCCCGCTGATCTTGTTTTTTCTGATGAATTTCCTGTTTGCCTCTTCGGGGATGTCGCAAAATCAGCAGTTTCCTGATTCAGGAAATAATCTGAAATTTAATAAGGAATTTATCATTTCAGGCTTCACCGATGCCCGTGATGTACTGGTTTCGCCTGTAAAATGGCACAAAAGCCAGTGGTTTGGCTTTACCGCCTTTGCGGCTTCATCGGTAATTTTATACACCCAGGACGAAAATATCCGGGATTTTCTGCAACGAAACCAAACCACAGCAACAGGTGAAATTTCCAAATATGGCCTTGAGCCCTGGGGCAGCGGGCTTTATCTTATCCCTTTGGTTGGCGGAATGTACATTTATGGTACCGCCGGGCACAACCCGAAAACCGAAACAGCAGCACTTTTAACAGGCAAAGCAATGGTCATTACCGGAGGTTTTACTTTACTTTTCAAAGTTGTCGCAGGCCGCCACCGCCCTGACCAGGATGTACCTGCCGACCCAACACTCTGGGAAGGACCATTTAATGATTTCAAGTACGTTTCGTACCCTTCCGGACATACGGCGCTGGCATTTTCGGCAGCAACAGTGCTCAGTTCATATTATCACGAAAAAACCTGGGTAGCCATCACTTCATATTCTCTGGCAACGCTGGTTGGCATTTCGCGAATTTACGACGATAAACACTGGGCAAGCGATGTACTTGGTGGTGCTGTGTTGGGCTTTGCCATCGGAAAATTAGTTTATCACAATTTCCAAAAGAAAAGCAATTTTACCTTTGCTCCGTATCTTGATGGCCGGTATCAGGGGCTATCGGTGCAATATCAGGTGAAGTGATGGGTTGATTTTGGGTTTAATAAATTTAGATGAATTGTCTGATGTCTTCACGATTATCGGGATCAAACAACTTTGCTTTTTTCGAAATTCAGATCAGAGAAATTGAGGGTTAAAATATCCGAAATGCTGACTAATAAACACTTATCATTGACTATTAAAAAATATATCTCTTTGCTTTAATATCGCTTTTTTTAATTTATTGAGGGTAAGTTCTTTTTCGAGAATCATTATTGGCCACTCTTTTTCGATAATATCATCAAAATAAGTAAGGCTTTTTATCGCATGAAAATCGTTTCTGGAGTCGTACTTTGTTTTATAAAAACCTATGACTTCGGAAAAGCTAAATTCTTTTAGCAAAAAATAGATGTCAACAAAATCCTTAATTCTTGT
>CAIYZW010000182.1 GCA_903930725.1 uncultured Bacteroidota bacterium | reverse complement strand
GTATCAGCAGGTCCATCGCCATAAAGCAAGGTTGATAAAGCGAGCAAACCTCCCAGCACATAAAGATAAAACGACAGCAGGTTAACTTTTGGGAATGAAACATCAGGTGCCCCAATAGTCATTGGCAAGATAAAGTTCCCGAAAATGGCAGGAATCCCGGGGATGATGAACAGGAAAATCATGATGACTCCATGCAGCGTAAACACCTGGTTATAAATCTGTGGGTCCATTATTGTCCGGCCAGGAGCGATTAGTTCGAGACGCATAAAAAGCCCCAGGATAAACGCTACAATGAAAAAAACAACAATGCAGTAAAAATACATCAGGGCAATCCGTTTGTGGTCGTGCGTAACCAGCCAGGATAAAACCCCTTTTTTGATGTCAAAAAAGTTGACATACTCGCGTGGATGAGGAATAGCAGTCATAATATTTCTCGTTAAACTTTATTAGGTTGATTTCTTCTTTTTTTACTTAAAATCAGATAAAGCAATAAAGACGCGGCAAAGCCCAGAATAATGGTTGCCGCAATCTTTGTAATATTGAAAACATATTTTTTCCCTTCGGGGTCGTAGCTGAAACAAAATTTCAGCATTTTATTGATGGTTGGCCCCGACCGGCCCTGGGCTGCCTCAACAATAGACATTTTGAGGTCGAAAGGCAGAAAATAAGTCCCGTGAAGATAGCGGGTAATCTTGCCTCCCGGGCTCAAAACCATGATGGCTGCCGCATGAATAAAATCATCGCCTTCGCGCTTAAATTGAAAACCAACACTGTTGGTTAGTTTGGCAATACTCAGGCTGTCCGCGGTAAACCATTTCCACTGGCTTTCGTCAATTTCTTTCTTTACCTGCTTAATGTAGTTTTTCTTTTTGGAAACAGCCAGATGGTAGGTCTCTTTCTGGTTGAAACTTACCGTCAAAACCTGGAAATCTTTACCCAAAACGAGATCCGTTCTGCCGATAACTTCGGCCACACCATCAAGTAGCGGGCTACAAATTCCGGGGCAGGTGTAATAAACTAAAGTCAAAACTGTCGGTTTATCAATGAGGCTTTTAAAATTTACCTGTTCGCCGTTTTCGTTGGTAACAATTACATCATCAGCAATGTACTGGTCCAGTTTTTCATAAATTCCTAATAACTCTTTCTTCTCTTCACCTGGCAGCACCTGTGCATTTACCTGGAAAACAGCTAAAACAAAGAAAACTGAAAACGTCAGTAGCGAAAACCTCATAAAATGTTAATTAATCATTTGATTACCGAAATAGAGTGTCAAAAATAGTAAAATATTCAAATCTACAATTCCTTTTATTCAAAATCAGGAATTTTAAAGTTTTAATTTTGATCAAAACATCAATTAAAACGAAAGCGATGAGAATTGGATTTTTCCGTTTTTTGCTATTTTCCGAAACAAGATTCAAATCACTCTAAAATTGTAACATAAAATTTAGCACAAAAAGTCCAATTTCTTTTCAGGAAATAAAGTCTTTGAAAAAATTTCTAATATAATCAATATTAGAACATTATAAAATATTTCGCCCTTCTTTTAATGATTTGAACGAAAATTTTCAACAGGCAATTATTATTCTCGTCATTTTTAACATTGTAAAAACCGGATATTTTGTTTTAAATTCGCATTCAGAAATCTAAATCATTAATCATGAAAAAATCACTTGTACTTTTTGTCATGCTTGTCTTTTCGGCAGTTTTATCAGCAGAAGTCATCGAAAAGACCTACTATTTTTCAAATCCACAACTTTCCGAAGCCAACGGATATCAAACAATCCGGTTTAAAGATGCGATGCTCACCGGGATTGCCGGCGAACCGATGCTCCCTTATCTGGCGGTGTCGTTGCTTTTGCCACCAGGCCATGTTGCCGGAAGTATCGAAATTATTCCGGGCGAAGAAGTTGTTTTGGACGGTTTTTATATGATTTACCCCATGCAGAATGTGCAGCCGGTTTCGATAGGAGAGTCGGGCATTTCATTAAAAACAATGCTGTTTATCTTAAAGATATGGTGTATCCCGAAAAACTGGAAGGCCATTTATCATCAGGTTTTTTAAATGGTTTTTCGGTGGCAACCTCTGCATTTACACCCATAAGGTACAATCCTGCAAAAGGAAGATTATCTTATTATAAAAGCGTGATAATCAGAGTAAAAACTTTTCCGGAGAATAAGGCAACGATTGCACTTCAAAACCTTAATTCATCGGCAAAAGTTATCGGACGTCTCAGAGGCCTTGTTCAAAATATGGAAGCTGTTGCGGATTATCCCACACGAAATGTAC
>CAIYZW010000181.1 GCA_903930725.1 uncultured Bacteroidota bacterium | reverse complement strand
GGGCAAAGTTCTCGGAGATTCAGCCATGTTTAACCTGCAACGACAGTCGCCTGAACAACGGCAGCCTTATTACGAGATCTTTCTGGCTTTTAACAATCTCGAACAACGCGAAATGCTTTTTAAAGATTATCTCAGAACGGCCATCGAGCGTTGCAGCGACATCGTTTTGATAAAAAACATGGAGATGTGGATTCTTGGCTATAAACTTACCAGCGAAAATATTGATCAGGCCACCGTTACACGAACTAACGAAGGCATCAGCCTAATCGAAGCTAAAAATTGGGTACAGGCCGGAAGCATTTTTGATATCATCACGCGCCAGGCTAATACCGTAGCTCCACCCTGGTACTATGCCGGGGTCATAAAATTTGAAAACCAAGAAACTTTTTCGGCTGAAACAATGTTCGACATGGCCTTAAAGCTTTATCCTCAATATATTGCACCACGCATTTACAGCATGAACAGCTTTTTTAACCGAGGACAGTTTGATGAATTATCTAAAAAAGCCGATGAAGCCATTGCCACCAATGACATCTGGTACTTTCATTTTTGGAAATCCAGAGCCTTGTTTGAACTTAAAAATTACAAACAAACCATTATCGAAATCAACGAAAACTGCATTACCCGAAACCCGTGGGATGTTTTGCAGTATTTTGTTTTGGGAGATGCTTACCTGGAATTAAAGGATTACACCAATGCCGAATCAGCCTATCGCAAAACGCAGGAGATAAACCCTTTTATGGATTCTCAGCTTTTTAACGAAAAAATGACTTTGCTGCAAAGCAGGCGCAAACCTTGATTTTAAAAGGTTTTCAGATACGAAATTTCGACTTTCCGCAAATCTTTGAAGCGTTTAAAAACCTGATCGGCATTTTGTTTTCGTACCGCAAATTGTAAAGTGCACCGCAACTGGAAATCCTGGTCAATCTGTTCGAGGTTTTCTTCCTTCATGATGCGCATCACATCGTTCATATCGAGGTAATCGAATTTTACTTCATAAACTTCGTTTACAATTTTAGTTACGATGCTGTTGTTGGCGATGGCATCCTGCGCCGCAAATTTGTAGGCGTTTATCAGTCCCCGTACACCAAGTTTTATCCCGCCAAAATAGCGGATTACAACAATGAGTGTATTCGTCAGGTCATGCGACAGCAGTTGCCCGTGAATAGGTTTTCCGGCAGTGCCCGAAGGTTCGCCGTCGTCGTTAGTCCGCCATGCCGATTTATCAAAACCCAGAATGTAGGCGTAACAATGGTGGCGGGCATCATAATACTCTTTACGAAGAAGTTCGAGTTCGGTTTTTACCATTTCCTCATTAGTGCACGGAATAGCCCAGGCAATAAATTTACTGCCTTTATCCTTAAAAAGTCCCTGCGATTTTACCTCTATAGTTTTGTAGGTGTCTTCAAAAAGCATCTGCTGAATATTTTCAACAAAATTAGTCTTTTCGAGCCTGTTGGGGTCTAATTTTCGTATTTTTGCGACCTTCAAAAAAAAATGTTTAAAACATGGATCAATTCAATTTAATCAGGACACTGGCAGAGAAATACGCCGATTATACAAGTGCGAACTTAGGAAAGCTGGTTAAGATAAAATCAACCAGCGGCAACGAAAAAGCCGTACAGCACGAAGTGATGCGGCAAATGATTGAAGCCGGTTTTGATGAAGTTAAATTTGATGGTTTGGGAAATGCAATTGGCCGCATTGGCAGCG
>CAIYZW010000180.1 GCA_903930725.1 uncultured Bacteroidota bacterium | reverse complement strand
AGTGCCTTAGTGGTAAAAAGAAAAATAACTACAACAAATTTATGATCACACAAAAGTACATTAATGACATTGCCTATAAAATTGTTGGCTGCGCCATTGAAGTTCACAAACAACTCGGTCCGGGGTTATTGGAGTCAGTTTATGAAACTTGTTTGATTGATGAATTGGCCTGTGCTGGCCTGAAGGTTCAAAGCCAGATTTACCTTCCAATAATTTATAAAAGCAAAGATTTAGGTAAACTGCTAAAACTTGATATGCTGGTTGAAGATTTGGTGATTGTCGAAAATAAGTCAGTCGAAACAATGATTCCATTATTTTCTGCTCAAATATTAACTTATTTAAAACTTGCAGGGAAACCAAAGGGCTTATTAATTAATTTTAATTGCGAAAACATTACAAAACATCTGGTTCCAATGGTCACAGAGGAATTTGCACGACTTCCAAAAGAATGAAACAAATTAAACAAAATGTTATTAGTGAATCTCAGTGCTCTTAGTGCCTTAGTGGTAAAAAAAAAAGAAGAATTAACCACTAAGACACTTAGTACAATAAGAAACACCAAGAAAATCCTTAGTGAAACTCAGTGCCCTTAGTGTCTTAGTGGTAAAAAAATGAATATGGAAAAAGAAAACAAATCAACCAATGCAAGCCTTCGCCAGAAAGCTGAAGAGTTTCTGAAAAACAAAAAACCCATTGCCAGCGCATTAAAAACGTGGCTTACGGAACCCGAAGCCTTACGGATCGTCCATGAGCTTGAGGTGCACCAGATCGAACTGGAAATGCAGAACGAAGAGCTGCAGCTGGCAATGGAACAAGCGGAGGTTGCCGCAACAAAATATTCCGATTTGTACGATTTTGCCCCTTCGGGATATTTTACCCTTGCGCCTAACACCGAGATTATCGGATTAAACCTCCGTGGCTCGCAAATGCTCGGCAAAGAGCGTGCTCACCTTATAAACCGGCCTTTCACCTTTTTTATCCCCGACGACACAATAGCAGTTTTTAATCTTTTTTTTCGGAAAGTTTTTGAAACTAAAACCACCCAGGTTTGCGAGATTAAACTAACACCAAATGGCAATGCCCCCATTTTTGTCCATCTTACAGGCATCATTACCGAAAATGGCCAACAATGCCTGATCACTGCCAGCGACATCACCGAGAACAAGCTGGCAGAGATGCATTTGAAAGAAAGTGAACTCCGTTTTAAAAACCTTTTCGAGCACCATAACGCTGTGATGCTGCTCATCGAACCCGAGTCGGGCAGGATAATAGACGCAAACCATGCCGCAGCCAATTTTTATGGATACAGCATACCGGTGCTGAAGAAAATGAGTATTTCCGAAATTAATACCTTATCCGCCGATGAAGTAAAAAACGAACGTCTTAAAGCCTTTCACGAAAAAAGGAATTACTTTATTTTTCCGCACCGCAAAGCAAATGGAGAAGATTGTATTGTCGAGGTTCATTCGTCACCGGTTAGTTTTAAGGGCGAACGCATTCTTTTTTCGATTATCCATGATATCACCGAACGCATACATGCCGAAAAGGCGCTTACAGTTAGCGAACACAGCTATCGTGAAATCTTTGATGCCTCAAATGATGCTCTTTTTGTACAGGATATCGAAACAGGTTCGCTCCTTGATGCAAACCAAACAGCCCTCAAAATGTACGGTTATTCCAACAAACAGGAGCTTCTTAAGTGCACCATCGAAGACCTGAGTGCTGCCGAAAAAGGTTATAACCAGGCAAAAATTATCGAATCAAATCAAAAAGCTATCGAATCAGGTTTAAACTCCTTCGAGTGGCTTGCCCGTAAAAAAAACGGTGACGAATTTTGGGCCCAAGTATCGCTTCATAAAACGCAAATTGGCGGGCAAGACAGAATCCTGGCTTCTGTTCACGATATTACCGATCGTAAATCGGCCGAGGAAGCCCTGATAGCAAGTGAAAACCATTCCCGTGCCCTTATCAATGCGCTCCCCGATATGATGTTTATGCTCGATTCTGATGGCGTTTATCTTGATTACAAAGCTGCCAAGGGTGAACTTTACTACCAGCCGGAAACAATTATTGGCAAACGAAACCGCGATATCACACCTCCCGAATTTGCCGATATGGTTGATGAAAAAATAAAACTTACTCTCGAGACCGGTCAGATACAGGTGTTTGAATATCAACTACCCGTGCCATCGAATGAAATGGCCAGCTTTGAAGCAAGGATGGTTCCCGGAGGTCCCAATAAAGTTATTGCCATTGTTCGGGATGTTACCGATCAAAAACGAAAAGAAGCCGAAATCCTGCAAATTAACCAGCAGCTCAAAGAATCAAATTCCCAAAAAGACAAATTCTTCTCCATCATTGCCCACGACCTTAAAAGCCCTTTTAACTCGATCATGGGCTTCAGCGAGCTTTTGGTCGAACAAACCCGTGAAAAGAATTATGATGGCATCGAAAAATTTGCAGGAATCATCCTCCAATCCTCAAACCGGGCAATGGACTTGCTTATGAACCTTTTGGAATGGGCGCGTTCGCAAACCGGACGGATGGAATTCAATCCTGAGTATTTCGAAATGGTTGACTTTATCAAAGATACCTTACAAATCTTCCATGAAATCGTGATACAAAAATCTATCATTATTAATATGGAATTACCCCGTAATGTCCCGGTATTTGCTGATAAACCAATGATTAGCACAATTTTTAGAAATCTGATTTCGAATGCCATAAAATTCACAAAACCCGGTGGATTGATCATTATTTCGGCAACAGAGAAACCTGACGAATTAACTGTTAAGGTAAGGGATAATGGTGTTGGAATATCAAAAGACAGAATCGAAAAACTCTTCCGGATTGATGAAAGTTACTCAACTCCAGGCACCAATAACGAGAAAGGTACCGGGCTGGGACTCATACTTTGCAAAGAATTCATCGAAAAGCACAACGGCAAAATCTGGGTCGAGAGCGAAGAAAGAAAAGGGAGTACCTTCTATTTTGCACTCCCACAAAACCACTCTGGTAGCCTATAACCCTTTCAATGGAAAGACAGGACTTATCGAAGAATTTTGATGTTGAAAGAAATGCCTATTCAAAACGTTTTTATGTTTCACGAAAACTTAGGCAAACACGGTGGCGGCTACGGTAGCTGGCTTGCGCTGAAGCGCATTGCTCGCT
>CAIYZW010000179.1 GCA_903930725.1 uncultured Bacteroidota bacterium | reverse complement strand
GCTGCAATTCCAGCCGTAGCATCCTGAAAATAGCGGATTATCCCAAGTTCGGAGCCATTTGTTGCGATACCTTTAACCGTAACAACAGAACCTTCGGGCATATTTCGTGCTTCAAGAATAGTGTTTTGGGCAAAACTGAATGAGAAAATGCTGAGTAGAAAAAGCGTGAAAATGAGTGATTTTTTCATAGTATAAGTGTATTAATTTTAGTTGATAACGATTTTTAAAGAAGCTGAGAACTGACGGCCTGCGCCCATGAAAACCGAAGCCGAACGTGCATCGAAGGTGCTGAAATTTCGTTGGATGTAAGTATCGTTGTTGCGGGCATCCGAAACATAAACGGTATTTAACAGGTTCAACATATTAAATTTGAGGGTAAATCCAAACTTGTCGAGTGCATTAAGCTTAAAACGGTAACCTGTGTGAAAATCAAGCAACATGTAAGCTGGTATCCGCCACGATTCGACAGGGTTTCCAAGGTCGTCGGTACATTCCTCCGGGTTGAAGTCAGCATAATAGCGATCGAAAAAAGTACCGCCGCCTTCGACATACAAACCTTTCAGTGGTTCATATCGCAAACTAGCGCCTAATTGTGTTTGCGCGGCGTCGCCAACGTGTATGCCGGTTGCATCAAAGCTTATTTGATTTGCCGGAGTATTGGCAGGAACTCCATTAGCACCGGATTCATAATACATTTGAAGGTTATCAATTTTCTTATCCCATATCCAGTTGCCAAGAGAAACTAATCCCTGAAACTCGAGGTTGCGTTGTATCTTGTAAACAAAATCAATTTCGATTCCGATGTGCAACGCATCCATTCCCGGAATATCGCCATAAGTATCACCTCCAACACCTGTAAGAGGATCTTCATAAAAGCCCGAAACCTGAGTAGTAGGTTTGTTTTGCCAATTTGTGTAGTAGGCATTCACATTGGCCGAAAATTTCTTGCTGGTGTAAGCATAGCCAAGTTCCAAAGCTTTAACCTTTTCATTTTTGGCGATTGAGTCGGGCTGGAAAGCAGCGCTGTAGCCGATAAAATAGTATTTAAAATCCCTGGTTTTTGAAAGATAACCCAAATTGATAAACACATTACTGCGCTCGCTAAGGTTATAGTTGGCCCCGGTTTTAAAAGTAAAACCTGGTTTATATTTCCAGTCAGATTCCAGATTTCCGTAATGGTCCTTCTTTTTAAAACCACTTGCCGAAGCAGTGAGGTTTACGAATGAACTGAAAAGTCCTGTTTTATATTCGAGTTGTGTAAAAACGCCACCCCATTTTACAAGTCCGTCGTCGTAATAGTAAACTTTATCGCCAACATGCCTTACGGCCATCATTGGATTGGCAGCATAATCAACGCGCTTGTCATTTTTATCAATGGCGTAATCACCACCCAGCAGGTCTGTAACTTCCATGTAATGCTCGGCTTTGTATGATCTTAAATCAACACCACCCGAAAAATCAAACTGGTCGTTTATTTTATAGCTGAAGGATGACAGCAGGCCAAACCAGCGATGGTTGTTATTGCTCTGCACCAGGTAGTTGGTCGAAAAATATAGTTTATCGCTGTACAGGTTATTTATTGGATATTTGTCTCCAAACCCGGCATTAGTCGGGCCGGAATTTTGATTGTACATACTTTGCCAGTTTATCTGCCCGATTTCGTCGCTTGAAAATATTCCAGGATTGTTTTCAACATCGGCGGCAGTAATCAGGTTGGGATTTTTCAGACTGGTCCGCGGCCCTTCGCCACCACCTGTTCCCAATGAGAGGTACAGGGTGTTCGACACGGTAAGCCGGTCGTTTACATTCCATGAATCGCGAAGGCTAAACTGTGGTTTGAAATAGGTGTTGGTCATTTCGTTCTGAACTTCCCGTGATGCGTTAGAATTCATGATGCGGGCGGTGGAATCACTGTTCCATTGATCGGCATTGCGCGTTAAATAACCCCAATGCTGGTTATAACTAATACCCATGTTCCTGATTACTGGAAAATCGGCTGTATCAACGCCATGTTCGGCAGCATACTCAGTGTCGTAATCGGCAATTGAGCGCTTGTAGCTTCGCTGTTTATGGGTTTGAGGTGCGCCAAAACCGGTTAGGCTGGTAATGTGATTGCCCCATCTTTTATCAATTTTTGCAAAGAAAAACCAGGCCGTAACGTTGGTTTGATCAACCCAGCCATCACCTTGCTTAAAAGCGCCGGCAAGGGTTACTCCCCAGCCTTTATTAAGCTTTCCGGAAGTATATCCCAGGTTTGTTGTAAGTTTTCCCTGGTTATCAACTGCCTGTTCGATGCTGAGCGAACGGGTATTTTCGATGCCCTTGGTCAGGATGTTCATCGTACCTCCCACCGAAGGCAAAGCAAGTTTTGATGCCCCAAGCCCACGTTGCACCTGAATACTCCGGGTAACGGCATCGAGGCCAAACCAGTTTGACCAATACACCCAGCCATTTTCCATATCATTAACCGGAATTCCATCGAGCATAACGGCCACATTTCGTTGGCTGAAACCACGGATGGTTATTCGGGCATCGCCGTCGCCACCACCTTGTTGCGTGGCATACACGCCGGGGGTTTTATTTAAAAGCATCGGGATGTCCTGCCCTGACAAACGTTCTTCGATTTTGGCCGGAAGCAAGGTAGTAAATGCAACCGGGGTTTCGCGCGATCGTGCCACATCGCCAACAATCGAAATCTCATCAAGCACAAGCGTTTCCATTTTAAAAGTAAGGTTCAAAGGCTTATTTGTAACCTCAATATCCTGCGAAACAGTATTATAACCCACATAGGAAACCACCAATGTGTATTTTCCGGGATCAAGAAGAATCGTGAATTTCCCTTCGATATCGGTTGCTACTCCGGTTAATGTGCCCTTTATCACTACATTGGCACCAACAACAGTTTCGCCAAGAAAAGAATCTTTAACCAAGCCACTAACCGGTTGTTTTTGACCAAAAACCGAAAAAGTAAGCGCTGCAAGAAAAGAAAAAAGTAAAATTTTAAGTTTCATAAGTTGAAGTTTTAAAATTCAAAAAGTACCTGATATTACACAATTTGCATGATCAGGTACTTTTTAATATTTATCTCGAAAAAAATAATGATGCGACTATTTAACTAGTATTTTTTGGGTTGTTGATCTGTTATCACCGAAGGTTACTTTAACTAAGTAAACGCCATGTATCTGTTTTCCGATGGTAACATCTGCCTCTTTTTTTGGAGTTGCAAACATCCCGGTATGAATTTCTTTCCCATCAACATTGTAAACCTGAACCCTGTTGAATTCCTGGTTTGAAACAAGTACAAAATGATTGTCAACAACCGGGTTTGGGTAAATATTCAAAGTTCCGGCAGGAGTAATATCATTAATTCCTGAGTAGCTTGGATCGGCTACACAACTGTGCGATCCGAGGTTATCCCAAATATCTTTGTAAACAAAGTAACCGTTTGTGTCAACCTTTGCAGGTACAGTGTCCCATTCCATATTTACTACAAATGGAACTGGGTTTGTTACAACACCCTGGATTACGTTTGGTTTTCTGATGAGCGAATGATCCGAAGTCCACGACATCCAGAAAGGTCCATAGGTAACATTATCGGTGGCTTTTGACTGTACAATGTAGTTGATTACTTTTCCGGTAACCGGATTGCCACTGGCATTGTTGTAGGTGAGGGTCGAATCCTGAACATAAGACCAGCCCGTTTCGGCCGACATAGCGCTTCCCAAACCAAGCTGACCAATGAGGTCAACTGCTGTAACATTTGAAAAATCTGCGCTGGGAGCTTCTCCATTTGGTGTTTTTATCAGTCCGATGGCGTCATTACCATTCATGTAAGTTGGAGCCGGATAAGCACCATCAAGCTGATCGGCTAAGGCCTGCATAACAGGGCTGCAAGCCGGCGATGTAGGTGTACTTGTTGTTTGTCCGTTTACAAGGACAAAAGTTTTGTAGGGTTCGATGATACCGGATAAATGGGTAACGCCACCTTCGGTAAAAACAGAACTTCCGTTGCTGAAACGCACTACGTAGTAGTTGTTGAGGTCAATAGTTGCGCTGGTAGGATTGTAAATTTCGACACCTTTATTGTTGCCGCTGCCTTCGATGTATTCCGAAAAGAACAGATCGGTTTGGGCAAAGCTGAAAGCTGAGGTGAACAAAATGCCCAGTAGTAGTAAAAGATTTTTCATAAAAAGTAAAGTTTAAAACGATTAATTATATTGATATTCCTTAAATCACAAAATTGTATGCAAAGCTACTACTTATTTGAGAAACTAACCAAATGTAATTTTTACGCAGACGAATAATCAAGCTAACATACTATGATT
>CAIYZW010000178.1 GCA_903930725.1 uncultured Bacteroidota bacterium | reverse complement strand
TCTTTTTCGTTGTAAGCGTCTGGATTGTCGTAGCTCTGAACCGCAAACGCGCCAATAACTTTCCCATCCTGATGCAAAGGAACGCCAAGCCATATTTCGCTTGGTGTGCCGATAAGCTCAATTTCTCCGGCGAGTTTCATTTCTTCTTTTTTTGCCTTAGTCACCAGGAGCGATTTGTTGTGTTTTATCACATAGCCGGTAAGCGATTTTTCGGCTGGCCAGGAGGAAATATTGTCCTTTTCGTCGTTGGTTAGTGGAGAACTTAGTAAACCCGTTTTTTCGTCATAAAGAGCAATAAAGAAGTTTTTCGTATCCAGCAGGGTTCCCAGTTGTGCGCGTATAATTTCGATGAGCTCTTCAAGGCGACTTGTCGAAATGACGGCTTCAGAAATGTTGTAAAGCACCTGCTGGATTTGTTCGGCTTGTTTGCGTTCGGTTATATCATGACCAAGTCCTACCAAACCATAAGCCTGCCCCTGTTTATCAATCAAAGGAATTTTGGATGTAAGCAGCCATCGTTGTTTTCCCTGGAAATCGGAGAAGTTTTCTTCGCGGTTAATTATTGGTTTATTGTTTTGAATAACACCCATGTCGTCGTAATAACCCCGTTGCCCGATTTCGTCGCTGAATATTTCAAGGTCAGTTTTTCCAATTATTTCCGCTTCGGTCGAACACCCAATTATTTCCATGTCGGCCTTATTCGCGATTAGTTTCCTGCCCTGGGCGTCTTTTACATAAATTGTATCAGGAATATTATCAATAAGTGTACGAAGCAGCAGGCGCTCCTGGTGGATGGCATCTTCGGCTTGTTTACTTTCGGTAATGTCAACAATTCCGCCAAAGAGGAAATTCCGGGGAATATCTTCTTGTTTGATCACACATTCGGCAGTTGCGATAACCCAGACGATGCTTCCATTTTTATGTTTCAACCGTAACTGGCATGAACCTGATTCGCCAGGTAAGATATTGAGGATATGTTCTTTAAAAAGATTAAGATCTTCTTCTACTACCAGAATACCCCAGCACTTCATAAGCAATAATTCAGCATTGCTGTAGCCAAGAATTTGTTCTGAAGCTCCGATCATCCAATCGAGAATAAATTTTCCATCAATTTCGACACAGGAATAAGAAATATCCGAAATACTGGACGAAATATGGCGAAAACGTTCTTCACTTTGTTCCAAAGCCCTTTCGGTAAGTTTTCGTTCGGTGATGTCGCTTTTGACGGCAATAAAATGGGTAATCACCCCTTTTTCGCTGGTGATGGGAGATATTACGGCCGATTCGTAAAAAAATTCACCATTCTTCTTTTTATTTTTAAATTCACCATACCATTCATTTCCATCGCCAATTTTCCTCCAAAGTTCATCGTATTCCCCGGCAGTAGTATAGCCGGATTTAAGAATCCGGGGATTGTTTCCAATGGCTTCTTCAAAAGTATAACCCGTAACCTGGGTGAATTTTTTGTTAACATACTCAATTTCACCATTTGGGTTGGTAATTACGATGCTTGCAGGGCTTTGCTCTGTTGCCTTTGATAGTTTCCGGAGGTTTTCCTCGGCATTTTTACGGTCGGTGATATCACGGAAATTAATGATGATTGCCTCAACGCTTGGATCGGTGTAAAGATTACTGAAAATGCTTTCGATCCAGCGCCAGGAGCCATCTTTATGCCGGAAACGGTATTCGATGGTCAATACCTGTGATGGATGTTGTATCAGATCATTTAAAGCTGCCAATACTTGCGGCAGATCATCGGGATGTGTGTTTGAAGCTGGGTCAATAAAATCAATATCTCTTGGATCGTAGCCAAAAAGGTGCTTCACCGAAGGGCTTGCAAATTTCATCTTCCCGTTAAAATCAATTAAAACAACACCATCGGGAGCATTTTCGATAATGGCTCTGAAACGTTTTTCGGCATGAATGATGGTTTCTTCGGCATGTTTTTGTTCGGTGATATCTCTGACTATTGTCTGGAAAGCAGCTTTTCCCAGGTAACTCACCGGAAAGCTAACCACATCAACATCAATGGGTTCGCCATCGAGTTTTAAAAATTTTTCATAGATATGCCCTGCTGTTTTTCCGGTTTGGCCGATATTTCTAAGCCTTTCACTTGCCAGATCCCGATAATCAGGATGCACAAAATCGAAAACTTTTTTTCCAATAATCTGATCGAAAGCAGAGGCACCAACAATTACTAATGCTGCCGGATTTACAAAAACAATTTTTCCTTCCTGATGAACGATAACTGCATCGGGCATAAGCTCAACCATCAGCCTGTATTTTTCCTCGTTTTCTTTAAGGGCTTCCTCGGTATGTTTTCGTTCGGTAATATCTCGGATTGATTCGATGCTTCCAAGGCGGTTTCCATTGGTGTCGAAAAGTGGAGCACCAGTATTCCAGATGTAGGCACCTTTGCCTCCAAAAAGCTCAGGAGCAAATATTTCGCCAATTAATACATTGCCAACGCGATGGACATTTTTGTACCTGGATTTCAGATTTTCATCGTCGAGATCAATTAAATCGAGCAGCTGAAGCCGCCGGTCGCCATAAAACGGAACAGTGTAGGCGTGATCGCCCTGGCCAATCATGTCTTCCTTTTTTACGCCTGTCATCTCTTCCATTGCCTTGTTCCAGGCAATCAC
>CAIYZW010000177.1 GCA_903930725.1 uncultured Bacteroidota bacterium | reverse complement strand
TTTGGTTTGATTAATTTAGATGAACCCAAAACTATTGAGATAAGGCAATTTTGGAAAACAATTAAAAATAAATCCTAAAAGCATTTTGCGTTTGCCATAATTTCTAAAGCTAATCTGAAAAATGCATCACTCATTCTTAAGTTATTGTACCTTAATTGAAAAATATTTTGGCCAGTACAACGGTTTAATTGGAAAACAAATCGAAAAGCTGATTGAGTTGTTTGATTTTACCGGGAAAGGTACCGAAATGGGCTACCGAACCCAGGCTTCGGCGGTTTATTCGTCGAACATCGAAGGGAATAGCATTGATTTGAATTCGTTTATGAATTACAAATTGTCGCCCGGCAAATTTAAACCTCAAAAGGAAATTCAGGAAATCGAAAACCTGGTTTTAGCCTATCAATTTGCACAGGCAAACCCATTAACCGAAACAAACTTTTTGCATTGCCACAAAATATTTGCAAAAACACTGGTTATTAAAAGCAAACAAGGCAAATACCGCACCGAAAAAGTTGGTGTTTTTGGTCAATCGGGTTTGGTTTATCTTGCCATCGAACCCGAACTTGTAAAAGAAGCCATGACCGAATTTTTTACAGATTTGGATGTTCTTTTAAAAAGGAATTTATCAATACCGGAAGTGTTTTATTTTGCTTCATTGGTTCATCTTAAATTCGTACACATTCATCCTTTCAGAGATGGCAATGGCCGTGCTGCCCGATTAATCGAAAAATGGTTTCTATCCGAAAAGCTTGGCAATGATTTCTGGAAACTATCCTCCGAAAAGTATTACAAAGAACATCAATCCGAATATTACAGCAATATCAATCTGTGTGTAAATTATTACACGCTAAATTATGATAAGTGTATTCCATTTTTGCTGATGTTGCCCAAATCGATGGAGGATAAATAATGGTTTTAACAATTTCAGATAATTCAAATAACGAATAAATTGATTGATTCATGACCTTTAAAAACAAGAGCAGTAAGAGGCAAAGGTCATCATGGTCCTGTTTTGGAAATTGTTAAGAATGATGACACATACTTGCCCGAAAACTGTGTGTTGTCTTGTTATTACTGCAACAACGACAAAAGCTACACTTCATCAAAGGAAGATTAAAAAGGTTATTTCGGAAAAAACAGACACCAGTACTTTAAAACTTTGATTGACAAATTGGATAAATCTTTCCTAAAATCTTAACTTTGCATCGTGTTTTACCGAAGAAAAATAATATTGGCTTTACTGCAAATGTTCGATGGGCGATTGGAAAAAATCCGCCTGCAAAAACTGCTTTTCCTGTTTGCTACCAGGCAAAGCAAAGCCGAGTATGATTTTATTCCATACAAATTTGGTTGTTTCTCCTATTCTGCCAACGCCGATATGACGGCAATGGTTGCAAGAGGCTTTTTAAATGAAGATGAAACAACATTTGAAAAGAAAGATAATACCGACTATCTGAAACAACTAAAACCTGATGACCTGAAATTTTTGCAGGAAGTGAAAACCAATTACGGAAAAATGAGTGCAGCAGCATTAATGAAACACACCTATATCAATTTTCCTTTTTATGCTACCCAAAGCGAAGCTGCCGGAAATATGTT
>CAIYZW010000176.1 GCA_903930725.1 uncultured Bacteroidota bacterium | reverse complement strand
TTGATACCAAAGCCGGACATGGCGCAGGAAAACCAACTGCCAAAATCATCGAAGAATATGCCGACATGTACGCTTTCATTTTTTACAATATGGGCATCACTCCAAAATATTGATCGGTTGCCAAAACTGATTTAACAGAATTTTAACTTCCATTTGAAAAACTGGCCTGAACAAGGCTGGTTTTTTTTTGTTTATTCCTTTGCTGAAAAACAATATTTGAAGCATTAAAAATCATTCAATCACATTAGTAAAATTTAAATCATGAAAAACTTTTCCAAATTTTTACCGCTCTTACTCATTCCTGTTGCCATTGTTTTCCTGGCATATCACTCCGGTTCGCCGGGCGGAAAAACCGGTTCGCCGGGCGATGGAGGCAGCACTTGTACACAGTGTCATTCGGGAACTGCCCAAACATCAAGTAACTGGATAACAACAAACATCGGAACTGCTGGCTACATTAATGGCCAGACTTACACCATCACTGCCACCGGAACAAAAACCGGCGTTTCAAAATTTGGCTTTGAACTTACTGCTGAAGACGAACAAGGCAACAAAGTAGGAACTTTTACCATTACAAATCCCACCGAAACCAAGCTGGTAAATGGTAACAAATCAGTTACGCATACCGCCAATGGAATCACGCCAAATGGCAACACCAAAAGCTGGTCGGTTGATTATAAAGTACCTGCCGGAATTTCGGGGGATATTACTTTTTATGCTTCGTTTAACGGCGCCAACGGCAATGGTGGCACCTCCGGCGACCAGATTTACCTTTCGCAACATACCATTAGCCAGGATGTAACCGGGATTGAGGAATACGCAAATGCGTTAAAGATTTATCCAAATCCTACAACCGGAAATGTAAATATTCAGATTCCCTCTTCGGCTAATACCACCGAAGCAACAATTATAAATAACAGCGGGCAGGTAGTTAGAAAGCTCAACCTTCAAAATCAACTGACCAACCTTGATTTGTCTGATCTTGCGAAAGGGGTTTACTTTGTAAAACTTGCCGGAAGCGAGATTAACGAAATGAAAAAACTGGTGATAAATTAATAATAGTTTTGTTTTTAAGATAAGGTGGAAAACGCAGTGTTGTTTTTCACCTTTTTTTATAGCCCCAAATCGTCGCTGATTGCCTGCATGGCCGACAGGCTAATTTCGATTAACTCATCTATTCCGATTCCGGCAAGATCGCATTCCAGAATTTTTTCGCGGCTCACCGATGCAGCAAAAGCCTTTTCGTGTATGCGTTTTTTGATGGATTTTGGCTTTACGCTGGCAAGCTTTTTATCAGGATAAACCAGTGCAGTGGCGGTAATCAGGCCGGTAATGGTTTCACCTGCAGCCAAAGCATGATGAAATACTTTTGTGCGGGGCATTCTCGTGGCCATTTCGTTGTGAAGTTTGATGGCTTCGATAATTTCGGGGTCAAAGCCTTTTTCTTCAAGAATCCTTGCAGTTTCGAGCCCATGAATTTTAGGGTCGGCGTTTACTTTCTCAACATCAAGGTCGTGCAACAAACCGGCAATGGCCCATTTATCGGCATCCTGGATAAGTTTTACAGCCAAAGCACGCAGCACAGATTCGGCGGCGTAACTGTGTTTCAGCATGTTTTCGCCTGCAATATATTCGTGGAGTAATTCCAATGCTTCTTCTCTTTTCATTTTCCAAAGGTTAATTTTTATCAAAAAGTTTTGATCAACCAAAAATATGTAATTTCGGGCATTCACCATCAAAGCAAAAATAAACGACTTTTGCCGGCAGTTACAGATAAAATCTTAATCAAGATGACAAACGCACTTTTTCAGGAAAAACAACGGTTCAACCAAATCTGGCTGATGGCACTTCTGGCCGGTTTAGTAGTATTCGGTTTTTGGGGATTTATCCAGCAAATTCTTTTGGATAAGCCTTTCGGCGATAATCCGGAAAGCAACATCGGATTAATCTTCTCTACCTTTTTACCACTGCTCATTGTGGCTTTTATTTTCGTGCTTCAACTTCGAACAAAAATTGACAAAACTGGCATCGTTTATCAGTTTTGGCCGATCCATCGCAAAGAACATATTATTAAATGGGAAGAAGTAAGTTGCGCCTACGTCAGGAAATACGGCCCGATTATGGAATATGGCGGCTGGGGGTTTCGCACAGGCAGAAAAGGCAGAGCACTCAACACCTCAGGAAATATGGGGCTTCAGATTGAATTTGTGAGTGGCAAAAAACTGCTGATCGGTACCCAAAAACCCGAGGAGTTGCAAAGGGTTCTTCAAAAGCTTGAGATTAAAGGAAAAGCTGCAAATTGAATTAAGATTTTTTAAGATACACAGCAGATTGGGATTGGCTTTTACCGATATTTTTGCTTCATTCTTCAAAAAATTACCGACTCAAAATATCCTACTGAAAACAGGTTTTATTCGTTCAATTAAAAAAATAATCAAATGAATTTCGACTTTACCGAAGAACAAATCATGATCAAGCAGGCGGCCCGCGATTTTGCCAAAAAATTAGAAGCCGATGTTATCGAAAGAGATTATAAAGCCGAGTACCCCACGCAGCATATCAAAGAACTGTCGAACCTTGGATTTCTGGGCATGTTGGTTAATCCAAAATATGGTGGAGGAGGCATGGACACGATCTCCTACATCCTGGCTGTGGAAGAAATTGCAAAAATTGACGCCTCTGTTGCCGTGATCATGTCGGTGCATAATTCGCTGGGATGCTGGGGTATCGAGGCTTATGGCACCGAAGCACAAAAAGAAAAATATCTCCCACAAATGGTGACCGGTGAAAAAATCGGCGCATTCCTGCTTTCAGAACCCGAAGCCGGCTCCGATGCTACTTCACAAAAAACATTGGCGGAAGACAAGGGCGATTATTACCTCGTAAACGGCACCAAAAACTGGATTACAAATGCCAGCAGCGGTTCAGTTTTTTTGGTGATTGCACAGACTTATCCCGAACTGCAACATCACGGAATTAATGCCTTAATTGTTGATAAAGATATGCCAGGCGTAACCATCGGGCCACACGAAGATAAAATGGGAATGCGCAGCAGCGACACACATTCGGTGATGTTTAACGATGTTATCGTCCCAAAAGAAAACCGGCTTGGTGGTGATGGTTTTGGATTTAAAATAGCCATGAAAGGTCTCGAAGGCGGACGGATCAGCATTGCCTCACAAGCTGTGGGAATTGCCCAGGGCGCTTACGAAAGGGCGCTTCAATACTCAAAAGAAAGGAAGGCTTTTGGAAAACTTCTGGCCGAACACCAATCTGTGGCTTTTAAACTAGCCGAGATGTATGTAAAAATCGAAAACGCCCGCAACCTTGTCCTTAAAGCAGCCTGGCTCAAGGATAACCATAAACCTTACGGCCTTGCCGGAGCCATGGCCAAACAATATGCCGCCGACAGCGCAATGGAAATTACCACCGAGGCAGTTCAGATTCACGGAGGTTACGGCTATGTTAAAGAATACCACGTTGAGCGCCTGATGCGCGAAGCCAAGCTTACACAGATTTACGAAGGCACTTCCGAAATCCAGAAAATTGTGATTTCGAGACAGATTTTAAGAGCTTAGGGGGTGGTGTAACTCTTTTTCAAGTTCATGGTTAATAATACTTTAACAGTATTTCCAGATTCATCAAACCTGCTTTTTAACAAACAAAAAGCCCATTTTACGCTATTAAAAATATTTTACTTTTGCACTTTCATCATTTCCAAATTAACGAATTACAAAATTTTAAACAATGAAGATATTAGTTTGTATTAGCAATGTTCCTGATACGACCACCAAGATCAAACTTACGGCTGACAAAACCGCCATTGACCTTGCAAACGTCCAGTGGATCATCAACCCCTGGGACGAACTCGCCCTTACCCGTGCCCTTGAACTTAAAGAAGCCTCTGCCGGAAAAATCACCAAAGTATCGGTAATTTCTGTCGGAAATCAGAGCGCTGAGCCAACCATCCGCAAAGCTTTGGCCATTGGAGCCGACGATGCTTTTAGAGTAAATGCCGAAGCAAAAGACGCCTATTTTGCAGCATTTCAGATTGCTGAAGCAGTAAAAACCGAAGCCTACGATATTATACTTTGCGGCATCGAATCGTCGGATTATAATGGATCCGCTTTTGGTGGGATGCTGGCTGAATTTATGGATCACCCTTCGGTTTCATCCGTTTCTAATTTTGAGTTTGCCGGCGAAGTTGTAAAAGTAAACCGTGAAATTCCGGGAGGTTACGAAGTTGTTGAACCGGCATTACCTTTTGTAGCAATCGTTCAGAAAGGTATTGCCAAGGAACCACGGATTCCTTCGATGCGCGGAATTATGATGGCCCGCCAGAAACCTTTAAAAGTTGTTGAAGCTGCACCGGCAGAAGCCATGACCGAATTCGTGGCTTTCGAACCACCACAGCCCAAAGCCGCCTGTAAAATGGTTGACCCCGCAAATGTGGCCGAACTGGTTGAACTCCTTCACAAAGAAGCAAAAATCATCTAATCTTAAACCTTCAAATAACAGAAAATGAGCGTTTTAATATATACAGAGAATTTCGACGGAAAGTTTAAAAAAACCACTTTCGAAACGGTTTCGTATGGTGCCGAAATTGCCCACCAAATGGGAACTACGGCCATAGCTTTATCGTTGGGTAGCGTTGCCGACAACGAATTGTTAACTTTGGGAAACTACGGTGCCTCTAAAGTTCTCAAGGTAAACGACGCACGCTTTTCAAACCTCGATAATCAGGCTTTTGCAGCGGTAATTGCCCAGGCTGTCGAAAAGGAAGGTGCAAATGTTGTTATCATGTCGGGGTCGAATATTGCCAAGGCTGTAGCTCCGCGGGTTTCGGTTAAACTAAAGGCAGGCCTGGTGTTTGCTGTTTCGGGATTACCCAAAAATCTTAGCCCGTTTACAGTTCCAAAAAAGGTTTTCCATGGAAAAGCTTTTGCCGATGTTGTGATAAAATCGCCGGTAAAAATTATCAGCCTTGCCCAAAACTCCTTTGGTGTGAAAGAAAATCGGCAAACTGCAGTAATCGAAGCTTTTGATGCCAAAATTGATGATGCAGCTTTTAAAACAAAGGTTACCAGCGTTGAGAAAAGCACGGGCAAAATTATCCTCACCGATGCCGAAATTATTGTTTCGGGTGGCCGCGGGATGAAAAGTGCCGACAACTGGAAACCACTCGAAGAACTTGCCGGAATACTTGGTGCAGCCACAGCTTGCTCCAGGCCGGTTTCCGACGAAGGCTGGCGGCCTCACTCAGAACACGTGGGACAAACCGGAAAAATTATCGCACCAAACCTTTATATTGCCTGCGGTATTTCGGGCGCCATCCAGCATTTGGCCGGCGTAAGTTCATCAAAGGTAATTGTTGCTATAAATTCGGATAAAGAAGCGCCCATTTTTTCGGCTGCCGATTATGGCATCATTGGCGACGCTCAAAAAGTGCTGCCCGAACTCATCGGTGCCTTTAAAAAATTTAAAGCCGAGAATTAGGTTTCACCAAAAAAACATAAAAGTTGGGCTCACAAAATAGCTCAACTTTTTTTGTTTTAAATTCCTGAAAAGCATTGAAAAAACCAATATTCACACGGATTTACAGGCTTTTAATCAGCCCTTTTGCCATTGCATTTCCGTTTGCCCTTATTTCGATTTTGCTCCTGCCTTTCGGGTTTCAAAAATATAGCCTCAATCTTGTATCAAAAAAAGTTGCCGAAAAACACAAAGCTTTTGGAAGAACATTTTTTGGGGATTTGAATTGTGACGGGGTGAGCGAGGAAATTGTAAATTATCAGGATTTCCCCAACATGAACGCCATCAGGGTTACAACAAAAAACAATATCCTGCTCGACCAGTGGAATTTTACCGGCGATTACGATTTTAGCAGTGTTAAAACATTTTTTGTTGACTTCGACCACGACAAATTTACCGAGATTTTTACAGTTTATCCGCGCAACGATTCGTTGTTTATTGGCGCTGTTCAGCCCTTTAACGACAAATCATTCCTGGTAAAAGATGTTTTTCTCGACACCATCTGGAAGGTTAATAATAACGTTGATTTTCTTTGCGATTTAACCGGTCACGACCTTGATAAAGATGGATTTGACGAAATCGTTTTTACCATAAACGCCGGTTTTTCCAAATATCCCCGCCGGATTTATGCCTGGAATATCAAAAAAAATTCAATCCTGAAGTCGCCATACACCGGATTTAAAACGAGTGGAATTCAATTTCTGGATATTAACAACGATGGTTTTGACGAGATTTTCGTTTCAACCATTTCCCAAAATAATATCAAAACTCAGGATAATATTCCTTTTCCTGATGATTGCCTTTGGTTTTGCGCCTTTGATAACACATTGAATTTCCTTTTCGAGCCAATGAAAGTAAGCAATGGCACAGGCAATATTTCGGTTTATCTTACCGAAAATCCAGATATTACAAAAAAATTACTCCTCGAAATTTTC
>CAIYZW010000175.1 GCA_903930725.1 uncultured Bacteroidota bacterium | reverse complement strand
GTTTTTACCGGAGCTTACTCTGGTTTTGATAATCTTTTTAGCCTCAATCTGAAAACAAATGAAATTTCTCAGATTACTTCTGTAAAATACGGCGTAACCGACCCATCATTTTCGGTTACAGGCGATAGTTTGTATTTTTCAAATTACACAGCCGATGGTTTTAAAATCGCAAAAATTGCTTTTAATACCGAAAACTGGATTCCTTTAAAGGATGTTTCCGATAACAGCGTAAAACTCTACGAGGCCATCGCAGCGCAGGAAGGCGCTATTTTAGAACCCTCAAAAATCCCTGAAATTGATTATGAAGTAAAGAAATACTCCAAATTTTCGCATTTGTTTAAAATTCATAGTTGGGCGCCAATTTCGATTGACGCCACCAATTTTGATGTAAATCCTGGAGTTTCAGTGATGTCGCAAAACCTTTTAAGTACCACTTTTACCTCGCTTGGCTGGGCTTACGATGTAAACGAAAAAACCGGAAAATACTACGTCAATCTGAGCTATCAGGGGCTTTACCCGATTTTTGATTTTCGGTCAGATTATGGCAAAAGGAAATCTTTTACCTACGACACGCTCGAAAACCGCATTGATTATTCGTGGATGGAAACAAATTTTTCGGCCACGGCCCGATTACCGCTGATTTTCTCTTCCGGGATATTTGGACGGATAGTTCAGCCATCCATAACTTTTACCTACCTTCAGCTTGATATGGACAAAAATGATTCCTTAGAATTTTCACACAGCAATTATAAAACCATCAATTACCGGCTTTTTGCCTCAAATCTTAAAAGACGCGTCGAACAGGACATGAACCCACGATGGGGGCAAATGATTGATCTAAGCTATTTTACCTCACCTTTTAAAAATAATTCACCCGGCAATCAGTTTTCGGCAGAGACCGGACTTTATTTTCCGGGAATCTGGAATCATCACAGTTTTAACCTTTATGGAGGCTATCAAAAAAGATACGAAAACCAGGTTTATTATCACGGAACAGTTGTAAATTACCCGAGAGGCTTCATTTTGCCTGTTTTAGATGAATTGAGCAGCTTTTCGGCAAACTATAAATTTCCGGTTTTTTATCCCGATTTCAGCCTGACTTCGCTGGCATACCTTAAGCGTGTAAAGGCCAATTTATTTTACGATTTCGCAACTGGAAACCATGCAGACCACCACGCGAATTACCAGTCGGCCGGGATGGAATTTTTTGTTGACATGCATGTTTTGAGGTTTTTAGCGCCCATCGAGTTGGGCTACCGGCTTATTTTTATGCCCAACGAAAATGACTTTGCCTCCGAATTTTTGTTTTCGATAAATTTGTACGCTTTTTAGTTTTGAAATAATTCATCCTCAAACAAGCTTTGAAACCTGGAATACTAATAAATTGAATATTTAGTTTTTGAAAGTTAAATTATAAACACGGCATTAATGAACTTTATCATCAAAATTCTGCTTTCCTCCTTTTCGGTGCTCATTGCCGACTTCCTGCTCAAAGGTGTTCAAGTCAAGGATATTGTAACCTCAATTCTGGTTGCGTTTGTACTGGCCATCCTCAACAATTTCCTTAAACCGATTTTAATCGTTTTCACCATTCCGATTACCATCTTCACTTTTGGATTTTTCCTGCTGGTAATCAATGCTTTGATTGTGTTATTGGCCACCAAAATTGTTCCCGGATTTGAAGTTAACGGCTTTTGGTGGGCCGTGGGTTTCAGCCTCATTGTGGCGTTTTTGAATTATCTGATAAATATCGAAAACAGAAAAAGTAAGACACATTATAATTAAAGGCTTCAAAATCCAGACAAATGAAACACCGGATTCTAACCTATCTACCCGAACTAATCCAAACCGCCAACAAAAGCGATGTTTGTTACCTGGGCATGGCCGACGAAAATAACCAGCCCTACGTTCTGCCCTTTAATTTCGGGCTTTTCGAAAACAACATTTATCTTCATTCGGCCAAGACCGGCCATAAAATCAATATCATGAAGATGAATCCAAAAGTATGCGTTTCGTTCAGCAGCGACCATGTCCTTCGCTGGCAACACGAAGATGTAGCCTGCAGTTACAGCATGAAATTCCGCAGCGTACTGGCTTTTGGCAAGGTGGAGTTTATTGATGATTTTGATGAAAAAATAAAAGCACTAAACGTTATCATGCGAAAATACACCGGCAAGGATTTCCCTTTCAATACACCGGCAGTTAACGAAGTGCAGCCGTGGCGGGTGCTTGTCGAAAAATGGGAAGGCAGGGTTTACGGGTATTAGGAAGTCGGCAGTCCGAAGTTGCCAGTCGACAGTAGCAGTTGGCAGTCACCGAAATCTCAAAACTATCCGACGCCATCGGACAGAATATTCGATTTTTATACGATACTATCGGATAGTTTAGAATTTTTATTTACCCATCGCCGGATTTTTCCTACTTTTACCCCTCAAGGGCATAGCCGTCAAGTTAACGATTTAACTATCTCATTAACAAATATATGTAATTTTATACAAGGGAGCACTTGCCCCCTTTGGCAATAAAAAGCAGTCCTCATACCTAATTTTTTTTGCCATCTTCTCCCTTGGTACCTCCATCTTTTGAGGTGGGTACTTACCGGGTGCATCGACAGCTGTTTGACTCCTTGAATTATGCCGCTAAATTACAGAATACCAATGACATAACCAAATATTATTTGATAATATTTTGAAAATATCCTACCTGCCCACCATGTGTTAATGTTGGGTTGACGGAGGTGGCCGTGTTGGGATTGCTTACATGATCTGTATCAATTCGTACATACTGTTTTTGTCTTTCTTCCTGTCCAATAATTGAAATTTCTTGGCCAGTGAGAGTTGGCGTTCGATAAATTCATCCATGGAACCAATCCCAGCAGCCAACGCCATGCAGAATTCCGTTATTTTTTCCTTAAGCGACTTATATGCTTTGTAGAAACTGAGCAATTTGCCACTACAGGAGTGTATTTGCATATTGAGTTGCCACACTATCTGCCAGTTCACCACAATCCAAAGCAACTTTGCCAAAAGGCAGCATTCAAACCGTGCCACTTTCATCTTTTTCACTTGGTGTATGTCGCCAATACTCTTCCAAATCTTGAAAATCAGCTCTACCTGCCAGCGTATCGTATATACTTGGTGTACCTGATCCATGGATAGGACATCCTGCCCAACATTGGTGATAAATATGTTCAATTGCACCTTGGCTTTATACTCCTGGCTCAATTGCCGCCCTTTTTTCTGTGCCTCTTTTTCGGCCTTTGCAATCCGTTTTCGTACCAGGTCTTCCGGCATGTATTCCACAACCATGCGTACAGGTTCCTTCTTTTCGGTCAGATACACGTCCATCTCCAACGATTTGAGGTTATGCCGTTTAAGGTACCTTGCCACCACATTGAAGTTGATTTTGACAAAAACGCCCCCTTTGAGCTTGTATGCGTCGGCTCCATTTATCAGCCGGCTGACGAAGTAGGCTCCTTTCTCCTTTATGCCCCGTATCGATTTTACGCTTATGTAACCTAAATCCCTTATGATCAATACACCAGGTGCAATATCGCCAATTGTTTCCACCGCATTGGCAAGGTCTTGCATTATGAATGGGTGAAGGCTGAGATCAAGTATTTTCCCTGTTTTCACATCATACTCGAATTGAATGGTAGAGTAGAACTGGGAAGGATAAAAACACCTCCCCTGCCCCCTCGTCAATCCGTACG
>CAIYZW010000174.1 GCA_903930725.1 uncultured Bacteroidota bacterium | reverse complement strand
TCAGGTTCAAAAGCCCATTCCCGATTATAAAGAATATGGAGGTACGGTTTTTGAAATGGCTGATGAAGCCGTAAATTTTGTCTTGTCAAAACTAAGTTTGTCAACGGGTACCCGGGAAAGTAGTAATCAGGTTGAAACTATTTATGAAATTCCAAGGGCTGTAATTGCTGAAGGCATCATTAATGCAGTTGCTCATCGCGATTATACCAGTAAAGGCAGTATTCAGGTTTCGGTATTTAAAAACAGGGTCGAAATAAGTAATCCGGGTACTTTACCTCCGGAATTGGATATCAGTGACTTAAAAGTGCCTCATAGTTCATACCCGCATAATCCGCTGCTTGCCGGTTGTATGTTTTTAACCGGTGATATCGAGAGATATGGAACAGGCACAGTTGAAATGTTTAAACTTGCTAAAGAAAGAGGTTTAAATCCACCAATTATTTCGCTTGATGAAGGATTCAGGCTTACTATCTGGAGGCCTTCGGTTGTTGGCGGACACGATGCCATACATGATACCATACATGATACCATACATGATGGTACAGAAATTTATATCGAAATAGCAGAACTTGCACATCGTTTGGTGATGATTGTTCAGCATGAAATGAGCCGGGTTCAGCTCATGAATATTCTTGAATTAAAAAACAGATCACACTTTGTAAAAAACTATCTCGATCCTGCATTAACAGGGGGTTTTATCGAAATGACCCTATCTGATAAATCGAAAAGCCAGCATCAAAAATACCGTTTAACAACAACAGGAATAGCATTAAAGAATAGTTTGTTGACTCGTCCAAATTCCGTAAAACAGGTTACCGGAGAAGCTACCGGAGAAGCTACCGGAGAAGTTACCGGAGAAGCAATAAGTAGCGTTGTATTTGTATTAAATGGCGAAGCAAAAAGAATTGAGATTCAAGAAGCGTTACAACTGAAGCACCAGGAATATTTCAGAGATAATTACCTTACCCCCGCTATGGATGCCGGATATGTGGAAATGACAATACCCGATAAACCAAATAGCCCAAATCAAAAATACAGGTTGACAAAAAAAGGATTAGCGTTTAAACTGACGTTATCAAACCGAAAATGACATCGCAAACCAACGAACAAACCCTGGAAGCACCCATCGAAAATGGTTCACAAGCGCCTGCCTGAAAGAACAAAGGATTGTCGTAAATGCACAAAATCTATGGGCCAATTGTATCGTTCAGAAAAGGGTTATTTTATCAGCTTTCCGGATGATTTTAATCCAAAAAATGCCGTTGACGAATTGCGTTTTTGGTGCTTCCTTTAAATTACTCAAAAAGCCGAACTGGCAAAACCGTAAAAGCAGAGTGACTGGAAGTTGAAAATTTTGATGAAATCTCAACCTGATTAACACTTTGAACCATCGGAAATAACAAGTCATTGCTAACAAGGTGAAAAAATAAGGTAGCCACCTGCAATGACGAAATCTAAAAGTTACCCCCAATCTTCTCCTCAGCCACCTTTCTTCCTGCTTTCATGGCTTCGAGGTTTTGCGCGACGATTTTGTCTCCCTTTTTTCCAAAAAGCTTGGAGATGGCGTTTTCGAGAAAATGATAATCAATATCTAAAAAAGGAGATGCAGCGCCAAGCATCACCATATTTGCCGAGCGTACCGAGCCAATTTCTTTGGCAATAAGTTCGGCATCGAGGGCAACAAAATAGGGGAGCTTTTCGATTTCGGCCATGATGGCGTCCATTTCGGGATAATTGGGGATGTTTATAAAAGGCTCGATGTTGGTGATGAGCCACCCTTTGGGCGACAACATCGGTAAATACCTGAGCGATTCGAGCGGCTCTACCGAAAGAATCATGTCGGCTTTTCCGAAAGGGATAAGGTCGGAGGCAATATCTTTGTCCGACAGCCGCAGGTTTGATTGAACATCGCCACCGCGCTGACTCATGCCGTGAACTTCGGCCTGTTTTAAAAATAGTCCGGCCTCAACCGCGGCCCAGCCGATAGTTGCTGCAATCGTGAGAATACCTTGTCCGCCTACTCCGGCAAGAATGATGTCTTTTTTCATGAATCAAAAATCTTTTGTGTTGTTTCCTT
>CAIYZW010000173.1 GCA_903930725.1 uncultured Bacteroidota bacterium | reverse complement strand
CGGCATCACGGGGTTGCAGACCTTTGGCGTATTGCAGAAAAAGGCTCAGGATAAAAGTAATGGCAAAAGTTGAGGCATAATTTATCAACGCTGCAAGATTGGAAAAAGCAAAAACCCTGTTATCTCTAAAAAGCCGGATATTTAAAACCGGAGTTTCGGCCTTTAACTCGAAAGCAACAAAAAGTATCATCGAAAGCAATCCCAGGAAAGCCATGACAATTCCACCCAGGCTGGGTAGTTCAGAAAATCCATACATCAATAAAAAGACAGAAATCATAAAAATAAATGAACCCGAATAATCCAGTCTTTCATTTTTTGCTTCCCGCCATTCCGTTTTTATCATGAAAATAATGCCTGCAATAATGAAGAATCCCAATATGCCGCTTAAAAGAAAAATACTGTGCCAGCCAAAAGTCTGCGTCATAATTCCTCCTACCACCGGGGCAACAGTTAATCCAAGATAAACTGACGAAACGGCAAGTCCAAGCATTTTTCCTCTTTTATTTGGTGGAAAAGCTGATGTAATAATCGCCATTCCGGTGCTCATCATCATGGCTCCGCCAATGCCCTGCACAAACCTTGAAGCAATCAGCATGAAACCGCTTGTAGAAACAGCACATGAAAACGAAGCCACCGTGAACACAATGTTCCCGAAAAGGAATATCATTTTCCGGCCATAAATATCACCCAACTTTCCAAAAGGTACTAAAAACATGCCCGTCGAAAGCAGGAAAGCCATGACTACCCAACTGCTTCCAACCGCCGACATGGCGAAATCTTTTGCAATGTGCGGCAGCGCAATATTTACCGAGGCTCCCATAAACGCCGATAAAAACTGTGTAACCATGATGATTGTCATCAAAATGGTAGTGTGAACGCTCTGCCCGGATGTTTTTTCCATTTTACTAATGTCATTTTTGCTATGATTGATGGGGTTTTCCTTCCCCTCGAATACTTTTGTTTAATTGTGGCGGCAAAGTTATTCTTTTACTTAAAAGAGGCTTGTTTTACGCGTATCCGGAAAGATTCGTATTTTTTTTCCGGAAATGAAATCCTGCGAAAAACAGTGATGATTAAACCTAATTCAGAATAAATTCCGTCCTGATTTTGATGAAAACATTAAATTTGCCCGATTATCGCCTTTTGAGCAACCATCAGGTAAGTTGTAAGTCTTAACGGGAAAATATCTCATTCATAAAAACTAAAATTAATCTAATGAAACTTTTGGTTACATTTTGCAGAACATCAGTTATTCTGCTGGTTTTAATGATTTCATCCACCACCTTGCAGGCTCAAAGCGGCTGGAGGCAGGGCGAAATGGAAATTAAAGTCCAAATCAACAATCAGCGCGACGCGCAAACCTTGCACAGCCTGAAGCTTAACGGCGACATTTATCACGATTATGCGCTGATGTACGTTACTCCAGAGGAGTTAAAGCTTGTAGTCGGCAAACATCTGGATTTTACAATTCAAAAAGAAAACCTCAACGAATATTATAAAGATTTTTGGGAAAAAGATGAGGCTTATCACACCTACCAGCAAACCATTGATTTGATGGACAGCCTTGCAACGGCGCTTCCAAACCTCTGTAAAAAAGTCATTTACGGGCAATCCGTTCAGGGAAGGCAAATGGCTGCATTAAAAATAAGCGATAATGTAACTGTTGATGAAAACGAAGCCGAAGTTGGTTTTGACGGAAATATCCATGGCGACGAAATTGGCGGTGGCGAAAACATGATCCGCCTGGCACGGTACCTTTGTCAGAAATATGGCACCGACCCAGTAATTACAAACCTTGTTGACAACCGTGAAATCTGGATTTTACCTATTATGAATCCTGATGGCCGGGTTAGTGTTTCGAGATATAACGCAAATGGCGTTGACCTGAACCGTGATGCCGGTTATTTGTGGGATGGCGAAGGCAGCAGCATGGGATTTTATTCGCAACCCGAATCGAAAGCACTCAGACAAATGGATCAGGAAAACCAGTTTTCGATCCATCTGACCAACCACAGCGGCACCGAAGTTTATCTTTATCCATGGTTTTTCCGTTATGATGCCTGCCCCGATAATGCAGCCGAGTTAGTCCTGGCGAATCTTTATGAAAGCAATTCGGGATATGCAAATCTCGAAACCGGCCCTGGCACTTCACTTTATCCAACAACCGGATCAACGGCCGAATCGGCTTATGGCTGCATGGGAACACACGGCCTTGTTATCGAAATTTCGTTCGACAAGCAGCCACCCGCTTCCGAGTTGCTTTATTATTTTAATATCAACCTGCCTTCGATGGTAAAACTGATTGAATATTCGGGTTATGGTGTCGAAGGAACAATTACCGACGAAACCACAGGTGAACCTGTTGCCGCAACTGTTTTTGTAGGTTCTACCCTGCCTTGTTACAGCGATCCCGAAGTTGGCGATTTTCATAAATATGTCGTTCCCGGAACCTATAATATAATCGTCAAAGCAAATGGGTATCAAACCAAGATGGTAAACAATGTTGTGGTAAGCGCACTTTCGTCAACGGTTGCCGATATTCAGCTTGCCCCTGAAAATCACCAGGGAATTTACAGGATTATTGCTTCACGGATTTCGGGTGGAAATGAAGCTGATGAAGGCGCCACCTGGAATTCAATCGGTCAGCCGGACAACATGAATTATTCGTTAGGCAAAAGTGGAGTTTTGGTTGTTGATATGCAGGAACTTGTTGTGGATGGTGCCGGAAACGACCTCATCGTTTTTGAAGGCGACGCCACACCCGAAACGTTTACGCTTTATGGCGGCAGTACCATGGATGGCCCCTGGATTTCGCTCGGTACCGGAACAGGAACCACTGAATATGACCTTGGAAGCACCTCATTGAGTGAAGCCCGGTTTTTTAAGTTTGTTGATGACGGTGATGGCTCCGCAAGCGTGAACGATGCAGGTTTTGATTTGGACGCAATGCAGTCCCTCAGTTCGATTACCGGAGTTTATATTTTGATGGAAGGTTTTGTGGTTGACGATTTCAATGGAAATAACAACGGCCTTCTTGAACCTGGTGAAACAGCCAACTTTTCGATTACCTTAAAAAACATCGGCAGCCTTGATGCCATGAATGTTTTCGGGACATTAAGCTGCCCCGATCCTTTCATTACAATTTCGACCACCACACCACAGGAATTTGGAGATATTCTGATAAACGGTTCAGCCACAGCAACTTTTACCGTTAGTGCCGATGCTTCAGTTCCTGCCGGACATGAAAGCTCATTTACACTCGATTATACCGGCGATAGCGGGGTTTTAGGATCAAAATTCTTCACAATCACTTTCCCCGATTATTGCGATGCATCAACCACCACCGAAGACGAGTATATCTCAAAGGTTGTTTGTGGCGAAATTGATAATTCGAGTGGATGGCAGGGTGGCGTTGCAAATTACACCAACATTTATGTTACCATCGAACCCAGCGAATCAAAAGCCATTACCATCACCAACGGCACGCCCTGGGCCAGCGATATTACCACCGTTTGGGTGGACTGGAACCGTAATTTTGAGTTTGGTGACATCTCAAACGAAACTTTTCAGTTGACCAACGTTGGCGGATCTGGAGCCTCTTTTACAGGAACCGTTTCTACACCTGCCGGAACATCTCCCGGCGATTACCGGATGCGGATAAGAATGACTTACAGCACAGCTCCTTCACCATGTGGTAGCGCCTCTTATGGCGAAATTGAAGATTATACTTTAAAAGTTGGTGGATCTGTGCTCATTCCAAATTTCACGGCCAATGTAACCGAGATTTGTATAAATCATCAAATTCAATTTTCGGATAACAGTCAGGGGAACATTACCTCCTGGGTATGG
>CAIYZW010000172.1 GCA_903930725.1 uncultured Bacteroidota bacterium | reverse complement strand
AGTCCTTCCGGCAAACTGTCGTGGTTAGTCAATCCTCGTTTTGAAAGCAGTTCAATAAGCTGTGCCTCTGCCAGCTCAAGGGTTTCACAATGCAGTCCATGCTGATCTGGCGGTTTTGTATGATGTGCCAACTAAAGCGCTCAAGCAACAGGTAAAAAGGAATATTGGACGATTCCCTGCCGATTTTATGTTCGAACTCACTAAAAATGAGAAAGATGAACTGGTCACAATTTGTGACCGGTTGGGACAGTTAAAACATTCTTCAATAAATCCTCTGGTTTTTACCGAACAAGGGGTTTCGATGCTTTCATCAGTTTTACGATCCGAAAAAGCAATCAAAATCAATATTGAGATCATGCGTGCATTTGCCCGTTACCGGTCGCTCTTGAAAGAAAACGAGGAATTAAAGAAAGAGATTCTGAAACTTGATGCGAAACTAAATCAGGCTTTCAGGATTTTATTAGATAAAATTGATTCCTTGCATCAAAAAGCAACTACGCCCATGAAGCCAGTTGGGTTTAAAGTGAGCAAAAAATAGAAAAAAATTAATGAATATGAATCAGGATCAAGATATTAAAAAGCCTTACAAAATTCTGCTTACCGGTGCAACCGGTTATATTGGTAAGCGACTGCTTCCGGTTCTGGTGGCTCAGGGGCACCAAATTTATTGCCTTGTGCGCGATAAAAACCGTTTTGTCGTTCACGAGAATTATACCGGTTTTGTGGAAGCTGTCGAAGCCGATTTACACAATCCGGCTGATTTGGCAAAGTTACCAGCCGATTTTGATGTGGCCTATTATCTGGTTCATTCCATGGTAAGTTCCACCACCGATTATTACAACATGGAGCAGGAGGCAGCTACAAACTTTGTAAATTTTATTGATCGCACCCAATGCCGGCAGATTATTTATCTCGGAGCCATGTCAACCCTGAAAAACCTGTCGCAACACATGAAATCGAGGTTAAATGTCCAGAGAGTGCTGTCGGGAAGCAAAGCAGCGCTCACCACTTTAGGTGCGGGCATCATTGTCGGCTCAGGAAGTGCCTCGTTCGAGATTATCCGCGATATTGTCGAAAAGCTTCCGGTGCTCATCGCACCCCGCTGGCTTAATACAAAGAGCCAGCCAATTTCCATCCGGAATGCCATAAAATCCCTCAGCGGTGTTATGCTTAACGAAAAATGCTTCAATCAGCATTTCGATATTGCCGGCCCCGAAATTCTTACTTACAAGCAAATGATGGAGCAGTATGCCGAGGTACGTGGCTACAAGCGTTTTATCCTTACAATTCCGGTTCTAACCCCTCACATATCGGCATATTGGCTCAGTATGGTAACTTCCACACCCTACAACCTGGCTTTTACTTTGGTTGGAAGCATGTCAACCGAGGTTATCAGCAACGACAACAGGCTTTTTACGATGCTTGGAATCGAGCCAATCAACTATAAAACTGCCATCAAAATGGCTTTCGACAGGATCGAGCAAAATCTTGTCCTTTCGAGCTGGCGCGATGCGATGGTTTCAAGCCGGAAAGACAACACGATTATGAATTATTTTGAAGTCCCGACCTTTGGTTGTTACAAAGATGTTAAAGAAATCGAAATTCAGTTAATGGCTGATGAAGTTGTTGAGAATTTTATGTCGATCGGTGGCGAAAATGGCTGGTACTATGCCGACTGGCTCTGGCGGATGCGGGGATTTATTGACAGCATGTTGGGTGGTGTGGGCCTGCGGCGTGGCCGGACTAATCCCAATAAAATCGAAAGTGGCGATGCACTCGATTTTTGGCGGGTTATTGCCTTCAATCAAACGACAAAACGTTTACTTTTGTTCGCCGAGATGAAACTTCCCGGCGAAGCCTGGCTTGAGTTTATGATAACCGAAAAGGATGGAAAACATGTTCTCCGACAAACCGCCACATTCCGCCCACGCGGAATCTGGGGCCGTATTTACTGGTATGCTTCGCTGCCTTTTCATTTGTTTATCTTTAAAGGGATGGCCGGGCAGGTAGCTGGAAGGAAACCGCAAACGAAATAAAAAAATGATGACAGATTTTATTAAAATCAACAGCGAATTGTACCTCCGAAAAATCAGCAAACACGATGCTGATGAAGTTTTTGAAATTATTGATTCCGACCGCGACCACCTCCGCACCTGGCTCCCCTTTGTTGATTTGACACATAGCTCGAACAACACAAAAACATTTATTGAGCAACTGGCAAAGCCCTATTCGCAGGAAATGGTTTTTACAATTTGTTTTAACGATAAAATTACCGGTCTCATCGGGTTCAAAGAAATTGATAAAATCAACAAAAAACTCGAAGTCGGTTACTGGATTAACTCCACCAATGAGGGCAAAGGCCTGGTGTCGGCTTCGTGCCGGACGCTCATTGACAATGCTATTAATAAAATGGATATGAATCGGATTCAGATAAAATGCGGCGTTGGTAATTTCAGGAGTAGTATTATCCCCAAACGCTTAGGTTTTAAATTTGAAGGCATCGAACGATGTGGCGAAAAGCACGACAACCATTTTATTGACCTGGAGGTTTATAGTTTGCTCCGAAAAGAATGGAAAAACCGGTGACGCACTTTGGCTTAGAATTTTGTTTTCGAGCCTTTCAATCTATTATAATTCACATCATTTTACGAAATTTTCATTAATCTGAATTGCTGCATTAATTTTTATCTAAATTTGGTAACTCAAAACAAATAACATAAAACGAAATTTATGAGCGCAACAGTCAACAGAAAACCCATCCGTTTTTATTCTGATCCAAAAAGGGTTATTGCCCGTTTCTTCTTTCCAGGCCCCGAAGCCCGTGTGCAGTCAATCATCCAAAAGGTTGTTGATATGCCCGACCAGGCAGCGAATTTAACACTCAACCAGTCGCTGCGCGAATTTTCGAACCGCCACCGTAATATTTCAAAAATTTACATGAAGCATTTTGAGCGGGTACGGGATATTATGTCGGGCCGGAACGGTGATTTGAACCAAATTTCTGATTATAAAAAACTGTTGATAGGCGCCTATTTTACCAACGAATATTCCATCGAATCGGCAGCATTTTTTAATCCTTCGATGGTCGAAGATCCCGATCAAACCGGCCTTCAGGAAGGGCAAAAGCGCGTTATTGTTAGTTTCAGGGCAACCGGCGAGGGCCATATTTCGTCAATCGTTTTCCGAGGTGGTATTCTCGACAAGGACAATAATCTTACCGTTCAGCAATCAGGCAAATTGGTTGACGAAGCCGAAGCCGTGCGCAATTTCGTTTACCAAAAAGAGGCTTTCGCCAATAAACTTTACGAAATGCACACCGACACCGCTACCGTTAAGCTTGTCATGGATAAACTCAGGTTTGAGTTCGATTACAACGAGTTGCACAATGCTGTCGAAGCCACCATTCGCGAAATAAATCCCGACTTTGCCCAAAAGAAAATGCTTCAAACCATTTCATGGCTTGCCGATTCGCACTATACCATTTCCTTTTCGCTCGACACAGCCATCTCCGAAAGGGTAATTTTCCCCATTGCCGCTGCCGAGAGCAACGGAATTGAGGATGCCCGTTTTGTAAAATTTACCGATTCGGACGGCACCGTTAAATATTATGCTACTTACACCGCTTACAACGGCTTTTCGATTATGCCAAAATTGGTCGAAACCAGGAATTTCTACCATTTTAATATCATGCCGATAAATGGCGAAATTGCCCAGAATAAAGGGATGGCCTTGTTCCCACGAAAAATCAACGGCAAGTACGCCATGCTTTCGCGGCTCGATGGCGTTAACAATTACATCATGTTTTCGGATGATATTAATTTATGGCACGAAGCAAAAAGAGTGCAGGAGCCTAAATTTCCGTGGGAATTTATCCAGATTGGTAACTGCGGGTCGCCCATCGAAACCGAATATGGCTGGCTGGTGATAACACATGGCGTTGGAACCATGCGCAAATACAGTCTTGGCGCAACTTTGCTCGACCTCGAAGATCCTACTAAAGTTATTGGCCAGTTGAGCGAACCGCTGCTGTCACCCAACGAAGAAGAGCGCGAAGGCTATGTTCCAAACGTGGTTTATTCCTGCGGCTCCATCATTCACAACGACGAACTGGTTTTCCCATACGCCATGTCCGACACCGCCTCCACTTATGCCACCGTCCCGCTCGACGAACTTTTCAGCAGGCTCATTCCTTCCAGATATAAAAAAGGGGTGGGAAGAACCACCGAAACCAAGGCCAGAATTTTGGTTGTCGAAGATGAAGTT
>CAIYZW010000171.1 GCA_903930725.1 uncultured Bacteroidota bacterium | reverse complement strand
CACATATCAGACATTTTTTACTTTGCCCCCGACCTGGCCGCCGACAGCCTTTTGGGGCGATATAAAAGCGAAACAATCATTGCAAACGCCACGGCAGCTGGCAAAATTGATAATCTTAAAATTGATAATCTTGACCTGTGGATTTTTGATTTTACAAAACTAAAAACACACGGCAACATTACCGAACTTCCGGAGACCACCAGCCTTGGCTTCGATCTGACCATCGAATCGCTCACCACCAACCTCGCCGATTTTAAACCTTTTATTGATTCGTTGATTCCCGAAAGTATTTCGCTTCCTGAAACATTCCTGATTAAAGGAACTGCCTCAGGAAAAATTGATGATTTTACAACCGAAATGTCCGTAAAATCAGCATTTGGAGATGTTTTGGCTGGCGGATTTTATCAAAAAAACAAAGCCGGGGAACGCGACACCTTCAATCTGGTTTTTGAAATTAACGATTTGATGGTTGACCAGATTCTTTCGGATACGATTTATCGAAACCTAAGCGCAACCGGCAAAATCGCCGGAACGGGCGCCGACAGTGATTCCATTTCTGCAATGGCCAATTTGCTGATTCTTGAAGCCGCCTACAACAATTACCGTTATAAATATATCGAAGCCATAGCCACGCTGAACGGCAAAGTTTATTCGGCCGAAATCAAATCGAGCGACCCAAACATCATGCTTGATGTGGTCGCAAACGCAGATTTACAGCAGCTGGAACAGAAATTTTCGACAGAAATTCGTCTCGGATCGCTCAACCTGGCTGCCCTGCATTTTATCGAAGATTCGCTCATCGTTTCGGCTTCCGTATCGGCAAAGGCAAACTACACTTCGCCAGAAAATATGGATGCAAAACTCACATCAACCGACATAAAACTGACCAAAAACAAATTTTCGGTGCCTGTTAATTTACTGGAAATGAATGCCTCGGTTGTTGATGATGTTATGGAGGCCCGCTTAAAATCCGACTTGCTGGATGTTTCGCTCAGTGGAAATGCTGAACCTCAAAAACTTCAGAAAATAATGCAGGCGATGTTGAACAAATACCTCGGAGTTGCCGACTCAACGGGCGTTTTGCCTGGTACACAAATGGCTTTTAGCGTGGACGTTCACCTTCCTGAAAAGATTAAAAAATTAGTTGGTGATGATTTTGATCTTTCGGAAATCAAAAATATGGATGGCTTCTACAACAGCGATAACAACGAGCTATCTGCCGAAATGCAGCTGGATAACCTGGTTTTTAATGGCCTGAATCTCGATACTTTAAGCATGAAAATCATCGGGAAAAACGATAGCCTTTCGGTTGATTTCGATTGCCGGAAAGTAAATTATGATACCATCAGAATCGAAAATTTCAGCATCCACGAGGCCATCAAAAAGGGAGATATTTTTTCGGAAATTAAAATTGCCGAAACTTCAGGTGTGCCCCGGTATTTGTTTTTTAATGAAATAAAATTTGCCGATAGTGCCGTAAATATCAGCTTTTTGCCGGATGGGCTTATCCTGGATGGCGAAAAATGGACGGTGGAAAAGGACAATTTTCTCAAAATCAATAACAGCGAAATTACCGCTCAGAATTTTGTTTTCACCAATAAAACCGAATCAATTGGCTTTAATTCTGAAAAAGAAAATCCAACACTGGAATTTGAAAGATTTAGCATCCAGAATATTCTAAACATCCTTGAATTTACGCGACACGGCTACTTATTAAAAGGAAGGCTTGATGGTGATATTGCTTTTCCAGGCAAAGGAAATGACCAGTTTTTTCAGGCCAATCTCGAGATTGACAGTCTTTTTTTGCTCGACACCCTGGCAGGCGGAATTTCTTTTACAGCGGAAACCGATAGCAGCAATCTGAATATTGATGTCCTCCTAAAAAATGACCAGAATAAAATTAATATTACCGGCAGCATCCTTGCCTGGAGCACAAAGCCCGAATTTGACCTCGAAGTACTGCTCGATTTTACGAACCTGGGTTCGATGGAAAAGTATTTTCTGGGCACTGTTTCCGAAATGAGCGGAAAAGTTAATGGTGAAATTTCGGTTTCAGGAACGCCCGCTAAACCTGATATTATTGGCACAATTGGTTTTGATGAAATGGTAATGAAGATCAGAACACTGAATTTTACGACCCACCTCCGAAACGAAAAACTAATCTTTGATGCTTCCGGCCTGCATTTTAACAATTTTGTTATCGAAGATGCCACCCGGCAAAAACTCACCATCAATGGCAGCATCTTATCCGAAAATTACAACGACTTTTATTACGACCTCAGCATGGTTACCACGAATTTTCAACCCATCAACAGCACGATTGCCGATAATAAGACTTTTTATGGAAAACTTAATATAGACACTGACGTAAAACTGAAAGGAAACCAGAACAACCCGGTTGTTGATGCCAACATCAAAATCAACAAAGGCACCGACCTGACGTACGCGCTGCCCGGCAGCGAATTGTCGCTGATTACGCCCGAAGGAATTGTCCATTTTGTTGATCATGCCGACGTAAACGACACATTGGTTGTTGCCACAACCGGCAATTACCTCGCCGATTCAATCATTTCGGGAATGTCGGGAATTGATCTTACCACCAACCTCGAAATTGATCCTGACGCAAAGTTTACCCTGGTTATTGATCCCAAATCCGGCGATTATCTCTCCATCGGCGGCCAGGCCATTTTGAGCATTGCTCTCGATCCTGGCGGAAATCAGACGATTACCGGTATTTTTGAGGTAAAAACCGGCGTTTATCAGCTTTCGTTTTATGGTTTGGTTAAGAAGAGTTTTACAATTAAACCAGGAAGCAATATTTCGTGGTCGGGTAAACCGATGGATGCTTCGCTCAACATCACTGCCGAATACGTGGTAACAACTTCTTCGGTTGCACTCATTGCCAACGAAACCAACGCGATGAGCGATGCCGAGAAAAATATTTACAAACAACGGCTGCCTTACACAGTGCTGCTCAATATTGACGGTTTTCTGGCTCAGCCCGAAATCAGTTTTAACATCACGCTGCCTGATAAATACATGATAAACTACCCACAGGTTGCCAGCAAACTTGGGCAGCTCAACACCCCCGAAATGGAATCGGATCGTAACAAGCAGGTTTTCGGGCTTCTGGTTACCGGCAGTTTTATGGCCGATAATCCTTTTGCTTCGACAGGTACATCAACATCGAGTATCGCCACCACTGTGGCCATCAACAGCGTTAACGGAATTTTAGCCGACCAGCTAAATAACGTTTCGAGCAAGTATGTAAAAGGGGTTGATTTAAATTTTGGAATAAATACCTTCGAAGATTATTCTGGCTCCTCTGGCGAAATGCGCACCGAGCTTGATGTTAAGGTCTCAAAAACGCTGTTTAACGACCGGTTGACGGTTGAAGCGCAGGGTTCGTTTGATGTCGAAGGATCGAAAAATAATTATTCGGGGCAGTCGTCGCAGGAAATGTGGGGCGAGTTTGCCGTAATTTACTCCCTCGACCCCGATGGCCAGTATAAATTGCGCGCTTATCGCGAAAATGCCTACGATTTTTTTGATGGAGAAGTTGCCTACAGCGGCATTGCTTTTATTTTTGAAAAAGAATTCAACAGCCTGAAAGGAAAATCAAAAAAAGAAAGAAAAGAAGGCAAAAAAGCCAGTCAGCAAAATAATGAAGTGCTTAAAAGTGACGAACCAACCCCCGGAAACAAATGATGAAAGCAAAGTCACACATCGGTTTATGGGCTTTTCTGCTGTTGATGGCACTGTTTTCGGGCTGCACGGGATTGCGGAAAATCGGTGATGGCGAATATCTTTACACCGGCTCCAAAATTAAATTTGATTCGGCTCAGGGAGTCAAAAACAAAAACGCCGTTGAAGCCGAGCTTTCTGATCTCATCGTACTAAAGCCAAACACCAAACTGCTTTGGATGCGCCCATTCCTGAGTTTGCACAATTTGCTCCGTGAACCAAAAAAAGAAAGCGGATTGTGGTTTTGGTTAAAATATAAACTTGGCGAGCCACCGGCGTTGCTTCAAAGCATAAATCAGCAAGCTTTAAATGCCGCCATGGAAAACCGTCTGCAAAACCGGGGTTATTTTGATGCAAATGTTGAACATCTGGTAAGCCAAAAGCGGAAAACAGCATCGCTGATTTTTTCGGCTGTTCCCGGACAACCATATCTTTTAAAATCAATTGATTACCCCGATGGCAATAAAACTGTGATTAACGAAATTCATAATATGCAAAAGGGTTCGTTGCTAAAACCTGGCGAAAAGTATCAGTTAGCCGATTTCGAAAGCGAGCGTAACCGAATTGATAACCTCCTGAAAAATAAAGGTTATTTTTATTTTAGCCCCGAATACCTGCTTTTTGAGGCAGATACGGCCATCGGAAACCGCCTTATTGATGTAAAAATTAAACTTAAACCCGAAACTTCTCAGGAGGCTTCCATCCCTTACCGCATCAAAAGTGTTTATGTTTCTGATGATTTTTCGCTGAACAATTATCATCCCGACACCACGATGATTGGCGGAGTTTATTATATTTCGAACGAACATCAGTTTAAACCAAAAACAATCCTTAATGCCGTTTTTCTCGAAAAAGACAGTCTTTATTCCCGGATAAATCATTACAACACCCTTCGTTTTCTGATGGGGCTTGGTATTTATAAATTTACCAACGCCCGTTTCAGCAAAGCCGATTCGGCGGCGGGGCTTATGAACATCAACCTCTTTTTAACACCGGTAAAAAAAATCTCGTTAAGCTCGGAGATGAGCGCTGCCATAAAAACCAACAATTTCGCCGGGCCGGGTTTAAACCTTATTTTAAGAAACCGAAATGCATTTGGCGGCGCCGAGCTTTTTACCATTAACCTGGGAGGTAGGTTTGAAACACAAATGGGAGGCGATTCAAAAGGCCAGACCAATTACGAAATTACCCTCGATGCTTCGCTTACACTGCCAAAGATTTTGCCTGAAGGAATTGTAAAAAAAACCTCGCGGCAGTTTGTGCCCAAAACTATTTTTACCGCTGGTGGAGGGCTTTTTAGGAGGATTAATCTTTACGAATTTTATTCGTTTAATGTTTCTGTTGGATATAACTGGAAAACCAACGAAAATGTCACTCATCTTTTAAGGCCTGTTGATGTGAGTTTTACGCGCCTTGCCCAAAGCTCCCCCGAATTTGAAGATTATCTCAATCAAAACCCGAATATCAGGAAAAGTATGGAAGAACAATTCATCCTGGGAACTTCATACACTTTTATTCTTAGCAATATGCACCTCACAAAGCGCAAGAGTAGCTTTTATCTTAACGAATCAGTTGATTTTGCAGGCAATCTGCCAAGCCTCTTTTACACTGCAACTTCGGGCGAAAAACCAACGCCAGGGAATCCTCACAAGCTTTTGGAGGTGGTTTACTCGCAATTTGTCAGGCTACGTAACGAATTCAGGTATTTTCATAAAATCGGGAAAAGCAGTCAGTTGGGGTGGCGGATTATTGCTGCCGGAGCAATTCCATACATCAACTCATCCACCGTTCCTTATGTAAAGCAGTTTTATGTAGGAGGAACCAACAGCATCAGGGCATTTCCTGCCCGCTCGGTAGGTCCTGGAACTTATCAAACCCCGGATAGCATCACGTCGGGCTATGTTGATCAAACCGGCGACATAAAACTCGAATCGTCGCTCGAATACAGGTTCCCGATTTATAAATATTTTAAAGGCGCTTTTTTTGTTGATGCCGGAAATATCTGGCTTGTAAACGACGACATCAACAGGCAGGGCGGAAAATTTGATTTCGATACATTTTATAATGAACTGGCCGTTGGCGCCGGTTATGGTTTACGATTCGATTTCTCTTATGTTGTCCTTCGTTTCGATTGGGCTTTTCCAATCCGAAAACCGCATTTACCCGAAGGCCAGAGATGGGTTTTTAACAGCATTAACCCCGGTAGCTCCTCCTGGCGAAAAGAAAACCTGATCATGAATATCGCGATAGGTTATTCATTTTAAGCGGATTAAAACAAATACGAAATCCCGAATTTCCCTCCTGAAATGGCGTTGCCGGCAGTAAATTCAAGGTTAAGTCCAAGTTTTTCGTTGAGGTAGTACCTTCCGCCAACCTGGGCGCCAAGGCCAGCCTCAGAAGAATTGGATCCTTTATAGTCGTCGGGTTTCGACCAGAAATAAAAGCCAATATTCAGTCCTGCATAAAAATCCCAGTCGCTGGGGATTTCGAGGATTCTGTTAAAATGATAGTTACCGTTTCCAATGAGCCCAAAAATCGAACGGTGGTAATCTTTGGAATCCCATGATTCGTTGTACGAACTCAGTGAAGCCTGAACGCCAACGGAAATATCTTCGTGTACCCCAAAATCGAGTCCGGCATAGATTGGAATGCCCCATCCCGACAGCCCGACACCAACGTTTAGCTGTTTTCCGCCATTTGGAAGCGGATTTTGAGCAGATAATCCAAAGGAGGAAATAAATGCTAAGGCTATGATTATCAATTCTTTTTTCATGATTGGAGATTTTTAAGTGAGAACAATTATTTGTTTGGTTTTCATTAACGGGATAATGATGCGTTTATTTGGTTACAAAAAATCCAAAAAAAGTTTTAAGAATCACTTGTTTCGGGTTGAGCATCCGGAAAATGACGTAAAAGTGATCTTTATTCCAACAGAATCACCAACAAAAAGCTTTTCAGGCAATTATCCGGCACCAAACGATTTCACTACTGAAAGCCAGATATTTTTCTACTTTTGAACAGTTTAAACAACGCATGTTTTTATGGGTTTAACCTGGGTAAAACAGATCATTTACTCAAAACAACTGATTTGGGCAATCATTGCAACCGGAATTATTTTCCGCCTGGTGCCTTATGCTGCAAACTGTTCGCTTTGGGTTGATGAGGCAGCAATATCTTCAAACATCGTAAACCGCACCTATGCCGGATTACTTCAGCCGCTCAACATGGAACAGGGTGCTCCTCCCGGTTTTTTATTTCTCGAAAAATTTTCGACCCAACTTTTCGGAGAAAACGAATTTGCGCTCAGGCTTTTCCCTTTAATTTTTGGGATAATGGCCATTTTCCTGTTTCTGAAAGTTGCCAAAATAAACCTAAACCCATTGGTTCTGGTTTCGGCGGTTTTTCTATTTGTAATTCATCGTACCGCAATAAACTTTGCAGTTGAGACCAAACAATATTCTTCAGACATTTTTTTTGCTTTATTCATCATTTTGGCCACATTAAAATCCAGTACTGGAAAGATAAGCATGAAATATTTCCTGCTATTCAGTGCGGCAGGCGTTGTGGCTCAGTTATTTTCACATGCTTCCGTTTTTGTGATGGCCGGTTGCGGTACAACAATGATTGTTGCCAGCCTGGTTAAAAAAGATTACCAACGATTTGCTTTTTACACTTCGTTTTCATCGGTTTGGCTATTGTTTTTTGGAGTGTTGTATTTTTTGTTGTTCCGGCATTTTGCCGGAAATTCCGAACAACAATTCTATTGGACAAATGCGTTTATGCCTTTCCCTCCGCGGTCTATGGCCGAAATGATCTGGCCTCTGCTAAAATTTTATCAGCTTTTTAAAAATCCGATGGGATTTACCTTTGCCGGTGTGGCTTTTTTTCTATTCATTTCCGGGGGTATTTATCAATATTCACGAAACCGGCAATTTTTACTGCTGCTTTTGCTACCCATTGTTTTCGCGCTTATCGCCTCAGCTTTTCATAAATATCCTTTCGAAGACCGGGTGATGATTTTTACACTTCCTGCCTTTATTATCCTGATCGTTAACGGGATTTATTTTGCTGTTCTTCAGGTTAAAAAGTTCAAACCCATTGCTGCTGTTTTGTTGCTGATTCTGATAATGGGGCCTATGACAATGAAAGCAATGATTTTTATGGTCAAGCCCCAACGCGAGGAGATAAAGGATGTGCTCAGTTTTATGAATAAAAACATTAAAAATGGCGATAAAATTTATGTCTCCTATTATGCCGGCAGAGCTTTTACATTCTATAAAGAAAGGTTTGGTTTGAGTAGTTTCGAAATTATTCCCAGCAACTGGAATAATACCAACAACCAGTACATTAATGAGATTAAAAAACTTAACAATCAGGGTAGGGTTTGGTATGTTTTTACTTATTGGGAAATGAACCGAAATGAAGACCTTCTCATGACTAAATACCTAACCGAAAATTATCAGATAACTAAGGAAATTTATTCTACAGAAGCCACCGGTTTGCTGGTTGACATGGCGATTCCGAAATCTGACGGCCACAAAAGCGCAAAATGAACGGCTGCATGCGGTGTTTTGAAAAATCAGATCAATCGGATTTTATTCAGCAAATAATTTCTTAATACTTGTATCCCTTGCTGCCATGTAAATTTCGGCTTCTCCAAGTTCAAAAATCTTTACCGGGTTTTGATGTGCAAAATCCACGAGTTTGTTTTGTGTCTTCTTAATGACAAAGTACCGTTTTGGAATGTAGTTAGAGTCGGGCGTATTGTTTAGTACCACTTTATTCTGGATCAGATAATAACGCACGGAATAATCAACCGGGTGATCCATTTGTAAAGTATCCCCATTTTTTATTTTTGCCGATAAAAATGTTGCAACCGGTTTGGCTTCGCGGAATGATTCGGTAAAGTGGCTGTTGGTAACGGTATCATTGTTTATGAGAAATACCCCAGTAGCTATCATGAAAATGAAGATCATCGCGTGAAAAATAAACCTCCATCGTTTTTTTGAAGTAAAGAAGAGGTAAGAAACACCAGCATCAGCAACCATGAATATGGCGGGGAACAAATAAAGCCATGTCCGGGCAAATGGAATACTTCTTTTCGCAAAATAAAGAATAGCTGCACCCAGCACAAAAGCACCCATTAAAAGCAACAATTTAAATTTCCGCTTTACTACCAGCCAGATGATTCCTAAACTAAAAATGACACCAAACAGAATTTTTAATGGGCTTTGAATATCCGAAAAAAGGAAGTTTAATGAAAATTTAAAGTGCCGTGGTGTACGTTCAAGGAAATTACCCCATTCCAAAGGTTGTATGGTCGAATTGGAGACCAGTTTATCAATGTTATTGGTTACCAGAATTACGGGCGTGTAAAATAAAAATGTAAAAAGTACCAGCATGATCATCGAAGGAATTGCAAAACTTCGGATAACCCGCAGGATACTGGTTTCCTTTTTAAGCAATAAAACGGCCACCCAAAGGTAAAGACCGAAGGCCGGGAAAAGAAAGGTTGGCATAACAAATATTCCAAGTGCCGTGTTGAGGGCAAAAATCAACGTCCGGGAAAATGTATTTTCATTAATCATCGAATTCCCGACAATAACACCTGTTAGCAAGAAAAAATTAACCAGCGAATATCCTCTGGCCATGGTATCAAAAATGAGGATTGCCGGGAAAATAGTCATCAAAGCAATTGCAACAAAACCAGATTTTTTCCCGTTGAGCCGCTGAGTTACAATGAAAATTAGCGGGATACACAAAATGCCGGCAACAAAGGCCGGAAAACGAAGTGCAAACTGGTTGTTCCCGAAAACATCGACCATGAAACGCGCAAAAAGCGTATGGAGAACGTGATTATTGGGCTCGAGATAAATGAAACTTTTGTAGAGCGGTCCCTGAACAAAATAGTAAAACGTGGCTGATTCGTCGGCCCGCATGGGCGCAGCAACAAAATATGCCCTGATAATTAACCCGGTGATGATTGCCCCAACAATCCAGATTTTTTCGGTAGCCGAAAACCCATAATTGTACAAATCCATGAAAAATTTGCGGATAAAACCGATCACCTCATTAAACCTTTCGATGAAAAGAGCCTTTAATGAAATGCCTTTCGATAAGAAATACACCGAAAAAGCCCCGGCGATAAAAAAGAAGATTGAATAAATCAGCATGAAAAGGCTTATGATGCCCGTTCTTTCCTGATATTTATTGTAATGAATTACTTGAGAAATGAACTGGTATTTTACAAGATAGCTCCCGGCAATCAACATAAATCCAAGCGCAAACAAAACAATAGGTTCGATGGAATTTCTGATTTTTATCATAGTTTTTTAAAGCTGCCAAAATATGTTGTTACTGGTTTTTTAACGTAAAATCAACACCGAAATCCTTCAAAATAACCGCCGGATTATCCAGAAAAACAAGCTAATGGCGGCGCTTATCAAAACCATGCTCACCAAAGGAAAATAAAAAGTGACGTTTTTCTTTTGGATTCTGATGTCGCCCGGCAGATTTCCAAACCAGCTCAATTTTTCGCCAGCCAGCCAGGTCACCAGGCCAATTACAACCACCACAATACCTGCAAAAACTAATAATTTACCCATTCCTGCCATGCTTGTAAATGTTTAATTATAAATTTGACATCAAATTTATCGTGAAATGAATTGTCAAATTTTCGTTTTTATTTGGCCAAAAATAAAATTTAAAATCCGGTTAATCGCTTTTTGCATTTTCGTTTTTCATTCAATCGCAGCCTTTGCCCAGCAGCCGGATGTTTCCGGAAATCCGGAAAAACCCTTTCGGATCATGTTTTATAACTGCGAAAACCTTTTAGATATTTATGATGATTCGTTAACTTCGGATGAAGAATTTCTGCCCGAAGGCGAGCGCCGCTGGTCAAACAACCGGTTTTATAAGAAATTACAAAATACTTTTAAAGTAATTCTGGCAGTTGGCGAAGGCGAAGCTCCCGCCATTATCGGCCTTTGCGAAATCGAAAACCGTTTTGTCCTGGAAAAACTCGCTTTTGACACACCGCTCAAAAATTATGATTATCGTATCATTCATCACGAATCGCCCGACCGGCGCGGAATTGACGTAGGTTTGCTTTACAGGAAAACCAAATTTACCCCTTTCTACGACGAGGCCATCAACATCACTTTTCCGTTCGACACAGCATCAAAAACCCGCGATATTCTTTACACAAAAGGCCTGCTGCCCAACGGCGACACGCTTCATGTTTTCGTAAATCACTGGCCATCACGTTACGGCGGATTTATGCCAACACTCGACAAAAGGAATTTTGCTGCCAATATTCTCAAAAATAAAACCGATTCGTTACTTCTGCAAAATCCCGACGCATTCATCACGATAATGGGCGATTTTAACGATGGGCCGGGCGACGAAAGCATTTCCAAAATTTTGCAAGCCAAAAATCCTGAAGAAAAATCTTTCAACCACAAACTTTATAATCTGATGCTTGTAATACAGGAAGACTGGCCTTTCGGGACATTGAAATATCGCGAAAGCTGGGATGTTTTCGACCAGATTATGGTTTCTGGAAAACTGCTGGAAGACTCGTCATCAGTGCATTTATCTAAAATTGGAGCACAGATTTTTCATAGCAGTTTTTTGCTTGAACCCGACGAAACATACCTCGGACAAAAACCTTTCAGAACATACAACGGTTTTAAATATTCCGGTGGTTTTAGCGACCATTTGCCTGTGTTTCTGGATTTGATTTTTGAATAACTCAGGCACGATTTTAATAGACATTTCGTTGTGATAAACTATGAAAATTAAGATTCACCACATTTTTATACTTCTCATTCTGTTACTCATTTTTTCGGCCTGTTTCCGGCGCGAAAATCCTGACAATTTTTTAATTAAAGGAAATATTTCCGGTGCCAAAGGACAAAATATTTACCTCGAAGAATTAACTGTAAACCAGCTAAACCGGGTTGATTCGGCTGTTTCCGGTAAAGATGGAAGTTTTAAATTTTCTAAACTTCCGGATGAAACCGGTTTTTACCTGCTCAAACTTGAAAACGGGAAATTTATCATGCTCAATTTAGGCAAAGGCGAAAAAAACGAAATCCAGGCCGATATTGCTACATTTCCAGCGGTTTATAAAGTTTCAGGAACTTCAGGCACAGAATTGCTGCACCAGTATTTTACAAAAACTGCCATCAATCAGCAAAAACTCGACTCGTTGAGCCAGGTTTTTAACGAAAGTAAAAACCGTGATAATTTCTATCTAATTAAGCAACAGTTAGATTCATCATTCCAAAAGATTTTTAAAAATCAACAGGATTTTTTAAATGTTTTAATTACCGAAAATCCTGGTTCAATTACCTCGTTGCTATTGATAAATCAGCGGTTTGCCAATAAAATACTGATTGACGAAACCGAAAATTTCGGCCTTTTTATTAGTTCCGACAGCATTTTGTTTGCCAAATTTCCTCAAAACAGCCACGTAATCAGCCACCACTCAAGAGTCGACAAAATAAAAGCCGAAATGGCTGAAATTGTACAGGCCGAGGCCAAACTTTCGCCGGGAAATCCTGCGCCAATCCTCAATTTAAGGGAT
>CAIYZW010000170.1 GCA_903930725.1 uncultured Bacteroidota bacterium | reverse complement strand
CGTTATCCCTTACCTGGGCAATAATCTTAATTTGTTTTGTTGTTGATTTTATCAGAAATTGTTGCATATCAGTAGCCAGCCTGATATTCTGTTCATCGGTACCGAGAGCAACCACAATAAAATCGAGTTTGTTTTGATAATTTTTGATTAGGTCGAAGAAATTGCCAGAACCTGGTTCGGTTTCAACAAAATCAATTGCATAGTTTGAAATAAGACCTGGAAAACATGCTTCGATACGTCCTTTCTTTACTTCCAATTGTTTGTCGGTTACGATTGCTTTAAAATCCGATGCTTCAAATTGTCCGTATTCGATGAGTTTTTTTAATGCCGAAATCCCTGTATTATTAAACCCAACAACCAGAACCGTAAAATCTGATTTTGCGATTGCATTTTCGGTATCTTTCTCAATCCAGTTAACGGGATTATGCGAAATAACCAATTGCCGGGATGCGATTTCTGAAAGATTTACCAGGTTAATTTTAACATTTTTTGCCTGGCTGGCAAGACTTTGGTAAAAAAGTTCTTCGAGTTCGGCAGAATTGGTGCGAACATGCAGTGTAATTGGCTTTTGAGAAAACAATGTTTTCAGTTCATTTAAAACATTTCGCGCCCGGCTTATATTCCATTCCTCCTTTTCGGATAAAAAGAAAAGGTGTGCAGAGCGATTTAACAATTTACGGATCAATCCAACATGATTTAAGATTTTGAAATCCGAACCTGTTGAGGGATCATGAGTCCCGGCTTCATGTGAAGCATGAACAATGCTTTCTTCCTTTTCGAGCATTATATTTTCGGTTACTGATTCGCTGTTTACAAGAAAAGCACCGGCTTCTTCGGCTTCGTGGTAAAGGGAAACATCTTCGTTTAAACCAACTTTCTGTAAAAAAATTACCAATCGTTTTTTGTCTTTTCGGAGGATGTCTTTTGCCAGCGTTAAAGCTGCCCCGTTGATACCAAAAAACACAAAAACATCCTCCGATTTATTCAGCCAAAGCTTAATCCTAGAAATCAGTTTTTTTCCGAACAATTGAAGCAGGATTGAAGCTGAGATAAAGGCTGCCGAAGTCCCTATGATAGAAAACCAAAGCATAAAAACATGGTCCTTTTCGACACATTTGTGAATTTCGATGAGGTCGTTTCCAAGAATAAATAGTCGTGCTGTCGAAAACAGTGCCAGCAAGCTATTTGTAAGCATCGTCTCGGGCTCACAACGGCAATAGCCGATGTAATACAAAACCCACCCGCCAACAATGGTTAAAGGGACAAGCACGGTTTTTACAAACTTCATAAAACCTTTGTGGCGCTTGGAAAAGCCGAAGGCGTAAATCAAAACCAAAGTAGCAAAATACATCAACACCCAAATCATTATATTAACTTGAATCATACTGTTTTGTATTTAAATTTATTAATAGGCATGAAAACGCTAGTCCTTGTTTTTGTTGATAATTCCAATGATTCTGTCGAGCTCCTTTGTTGTATAACGAACTGAATTAAGATTTAGACCCGACAACCCTTCTGGAAGTGCAAATGAATGTATTTTACATTCTGGAAACCGGATAATTTCAATGGTTTTATTTTTATCCTTTGATGCGGCTAACTCATCAACTAAACCGTCAAATCCTTCTTCAAGACCATATTTCCAGCTATTGTATCTAATCAAAATATCGCCATCTTTCACACCAACTTCATAAGCAGGACTATCTTTTGAACGAAGGCTTAATGAAACAACCTGACTCAAAGATTTGAAAAATTCTGACATTGATTCAATTTTTCGTCCATATTCATCATAGAATTCTTCTGTTGGCACAATCTGCTTATGATAAGCCAAATTATTCGCTTCAATGTATGAAGGTTCGTCAAATTCATTAAAACCAACAAATTCCGAAAAATTTTCGTTCTGAAGGTTCATTACGACTTTAGCAGTATAATATCTTGCATCTTTGTCACCTCTAAAAGGTAGTCCGGAAATACCTAAGTATTGTTGGGATGTTTTTTTGTTCTCCTTATCGTAGGTATATCTATAGTATTTAATGATGTTTCCTTGTAAATCAAAATATCCATTATCAACCAAATTACCATTAACATATTTTAAAATCTCCTCAGCTGCCCCATCACGGTTTTCGATTCGATTACCTGAAACATCAAAGAATGACTTTTTATGAGTTATTGTATCGCCATAGCCTATTTCTGTTTTAAGCGAATGATAATAATCTTCGTCGTCTGCGTAAATAATTGGTGACATAGATTTGTCAAAGTATCCCCAAAATACCATATTGTCTAATGAATCATATTTTTGTCGAACATAAGTTTCCTGAATACTGTCGCTATATTTAAACCAATATCGCAAGGTATCTAACCCTTCCTTGTTTTTGAATGTTTTATATTCATAGGAGCATTCGAGTAACTTGCTTTTTGAAATAAATTGTTTTTCACTGATTAACTCCCCCTTTTGATTGAATTCGTTTTCCCACTTAACGATATCTGTAAAAATATCCTGACTTAAGCTTTTATCAAATTTCTCCCAACTAATTCTATTTCCAAAAGCATCATAATTCATTTTTATTACTGCAATTGAAAATGGTTTTGAATTGACCAGGCTCTTACCATCAATATCAAAATATTCATGTATAGTTATAAAACCGCTTTCATTATAATAGGCTCTTGTTCCATGAACATTAGACGTATCACAAGTTGGCTTTTCGTTTTTATCAAAATAAAACCATGATATTTGATTCCCAAATTTATCATACTCAAATTTGACAATCGCATATCCCAATATTGCCTCACATATTTCACCACTCTTATCAAAAGACGTTGTCTTAATCCCATTATTAAATTGATCATATTCAATACGCTGTCCTGTATTACCAGCTTTATCTGTCATATAATATCCAAACTGATCAATGGATGCATTTAGTGTTAACAAGCCTTTAGAGTTATATTCATGAATTTCACCATAGGCATCATTCACGTTTGGCTTTGGGTTTCCATCAATATCAAAGTATTCTGTTTTTACTTCAAATCCTCGTTTATTATACGAAATCCTTAAATAATCTGCGCCATTTGTCCTCTGTTTAAATGGTAATCCGTAAGTGTCAGTAAATTGACAAATGGATTGCATTCCTGTAGGAGTAATGTAGGTATTTGTATGTATGAAGCTAAAAATTAATTTTTTGTCTTTATCAAAAGCCATCTCAGAAACTATTTCGCCCGCATCGTTTGCAACAAATTCCCATTGACATACAGTTTTTAGTTTCTCTTTGTTCTTGCTAAAAACGTTTTTGTCCTCATCATCATATTTGTTAACCAAATAAGTACTCATATTATGATCTGTTGTAAGTTGGTGTAGACCATTTAAGGCTTCAATATGATGATAGTAACCGAAAATACCTTTTCGGGAAAGCTTAAAATAAAATGAGCGATGTGAAGCTTCCTCCTTTGATAATGAATTAAGACCTTCAAAAAAACCATTTCGCTTAATCATTTGGGCGAAATAATAATCATGAGGCATAAACCAGCAATAATAAATTGCAAATCCACCCGCAAATAACATAATCAATAATGAAGCAATAATCGTTTTTTGGACCTTTGCTTTTCTTTTTTGAACTTGTTGCTCAAGAATTAAATTTTCAGATTGTTCCCTGGCTTTTTTTAATTCCTGTTCAGATCGCTTGTTTTCCCTTTTGGTAATAGCAATTTTGGTCAAAATATCATGGCTATATTCAACCCAAAGGATTCCATAGCGGTCCTCCTTTCGCAGCAACCGATCGTTTACCAACTTTTCGATATCTTGCTGCGGAATCCCAAGCGTAACTAAATCTTCCAATGGGACAGGTTTTCGATAACCTGTTTCTGTCAGCAGATTTTCTTCGATTATATATTCCGTTTCGTCTGCGACAAGTCTAAAACAACTTTCGTAAAAATTATTCAGGATATTTTCCCCTT
>CAIYZW010000169.1 GCA_903930725.1 uncultured Bacteroidota bacterium | reverse complement strand
CAGGTTGATATGGCCGAACAAACTGTTTCGCCCGAAGGAGTTCATATTGTTGGAGCTTTTCAGGGATGGAATCCCGAAACAAGCCTCATGACACTTTCGCATGATGCAGTTTATGCTTTTACCACAACATTACTTTCAGGAAATTACTACGAGTATAAATTTATCAACGGCATTGGTTGGGATAATGCAGAAACAGTACCTGCCGGATGTGCCCAAAACACAAACCGTTATTTAACCGTTCAGGCCGATACCAGCGGTCTTGATGTAGTTTGCTTTGGCAGTTGCACCATTTGCGCCCCGCCAGCCACCGAAGTTACTTTCCAGGTTGATATGACCAACGAACCCCCATCACCTGACGGAGTTTACCTTGTTGGCACATTCCAGGACTGGAATATCGGAGCAAATCCAATGACGCTATCTGAAGGAAACATTTATTCATGCACAGTTACGCTTCCAATAGGTTCATATCAGGAATATAAATTTGTAAACGGCCTCAACTGGGATGGCGCTGAGGGAGTTCCTGCCGAATGTGGCCTCAACGGAAACAGGTATTTAACAGTTCCTGAAACAGCTACAACATTGCCTTCCGTTTGTTATGGCGGATGTGGTAATTGTCCGCTGCTGGCCTGGGTTAAATTCAGTGTTGACATGACCAATGAAACCGTTTCACCTGATGGAGTTCACATTGTTGGTGATTTTGAAAGCTGGGATCCGGGGGCAATTGCTTTGCAAGACGATGGAACTGGAATTTATTCGGTAGGAATTTTAATGGTTGCCGGTTCATACCAAACCTACAAATTTTTAAACGGCAATACTTTCGATGGTTCTGAAATTGTACCTTACGAATGTGGCGTGGAAGATGGCTTTGGAGGTTTTAAACGTCATCTAATTGTTCCCGAAACAGACACTGACCTTGAGGTTGTATGTTTCAGCAGTTGCACCGTATGCTCACCACCATTGGTTGATGTCACTTTCCAGGTTGATATGACCAACGAACCACCATCACCCGATGGAGTTTACCTTGTAGGCACATTCCAGGATTGGGCTATTGGTTCAAATCCAATGACATTATCCGAAGGGAATATTTATTCATGCACAGTTCCGCTTGCAATAGGCTCTTATCATGAATACAAAATTGTAAATGGCCTCGGCTGGCCAGGTGCTGAGATAGTTCCTGCCGAATGTAGCGTTAATGGAAACAGGTATTTAACCGTTCCTGAGATTGCAACAACATTGCCTTCCGTTTGTTTTGCTGGATGCGGTAATTGTCCGCTTCTATCCTGGGTTAAATTCAGTGTTGACATGACCAATGAAACCGTTTCACCTGATGGAGTTCACATTGTTGGTGATTTTGAAAGCTGGGATCCTGCTGCAATTGCTTTGTCGGACGAAGGTAATGGAATTTATTCGGTAACCATTTTAATGGTTGCTGGTTCATACCAAACCTACAAATTTTTAAACGGCAACACATTTGACGGTTCCGAAATTGTTCCTGCCGAATGTGGTGTGGATGATGGCTTTGGCGGATATAAACGGTTTCTGAATGTCCCATTAACCGAAACCGAATTAGATGTTGTTTGTTTTAGCATGTGTACAACCTGCACAATTCAACAAACGATCGCGCTTACAGCCGGATGGAACAGCCTTTCGAGCTACATTATGCCTACGGAAACCAACATCGAAACTCTGTTAAGCGATATTTTCCCGGAACTCATCGTGATGCAAACCATGACTGAGGTTTATTACCCGGACGGTGCCGTAAATACCATCGGAACCTGGGATAGCCAGTCGGCTTACAAGATTAAAGTAACCCAGGATGTAACGCTCACCATTGCCGGTGTTGCTGAGCAAAATAAAACAGTCCAACTCTCCGCAGGCTGGAACCTGATTCCGGTTATCAGCAGCGCGAATGTAAATGCCGATACTTTATTCGCTCCACTTGGCACCGACCTTGTTGTGGTTAAAGGTGTTGCTTCTTTAGGCGTGTTCTGGCCGGAATATAGCATAAATACGCTGGGTAATCTCGAACCCGGGAAGGCTTATTTTGTAAAAATGAATGCTCCGGGAACCATAACATTTCCGTGATTTTTT
>CAIYZW010000168.1 GCA_903930725.1 uncultured Bacteroidota bacterium | reverse complement strand
TATTACTTTTTATTTTGTTGACTGATCTTTTTCTCAAGCGAATTTATACTCTTCAAAATCCGCTCATCCCTCATTTGTTCAGGGATATTATTTAAAGTTGAGAGGGCATTTTCATATTCGCCAAGTTTGGAATAAGTTGCGGAGAGGTTTACGTTTGCCTCGAAATAATCGGGCAGAATAGCGAGTGCTTTCATAAACCAGTCTTTGGCTTCGTTGTAGTTTTCCTGATTAAAATATAACTGCCCAAGATTGTTCATGATCGGGATTTTGGTAGGATTTTCGTGGTAGGCTTTTATATAATGATCTTTGGCCTTTTCGGTATCCTTTAAATTGACATAAGCCAGCGCGTAATACCAATCAACAGGCATGCCTTCGGCATCGAGGGTTCTGAAAGTTGTATTAATGGATTGGGCTTCGTTTAACATTCCTTTCCAGTCGGAACGCGATTGTGCAATTCTGGCTCTTTTAACTTTAAGTTCGAGTTCGAATGACGAATAACTGTAAGCTACTGATAAAAGAAGCAGAATTATAACAGGTATAAAAACCGGCGACTTGCTGATTTTAAAAGGTTTTTTCGGGTTTTGGGAATGATAAATTGCCACGGACGCCGCCAAGATCAATGCAAGAAAGGTCTGGATTTCGATTCGTTCGATGGGAAAAGAAAACAATGAATCGGTGAGGTATGAAATCAATCCTGCCATCATAAACAACAGGAAAACTTTGTATTCGACCGGTGTTTTCGAGAAAAAGATTTTAAACATATAAAAAAAAGTAATCCCAAACATGCCGATAAACAGCAAGAAACCAATAATGCCTTTTTCGGTAATTACCCAGATATAATCGTTGTGTGGTCTTACCCAGTTGAGTTGTTCTTTCTTAAAATTGTATCCATCGTAATAGTTCGGAGATACTAATTTCCAGTTGCCGGCACCGACCCCGGTAAATGGATGGTCGGCAACCATTTTTGAGCTAAGTTCCCATATTTTTAACCGGAACATGTTATTACTTGCGCCTGGATTTACGATGGTTTTTAACTGATTAATATAAACATTGTCGCTGTAAGATTTTCCGGTTAAGAGAATCAAAGCCACGGTTGTTAAAAACACCACTATTCCGGTTAGCAGGATGATGCGCCAAAGTTTTTGAAGATTAAACTGCTTATCGAAAACTACCAGTAATACTACCGAAACACTTAATGAGGCTGCAAAACCGACCCAAACCGAACGTGTGCGGAGCAGGAATATCATTATCAAAATAAGTAAGGATGTAATGATTGACAAATACTGCCAGCCATTCCGGTATTTGTAAATTCCATAGCCAGTGAAAGTAAGCATAAGCATGAGGGAAATTGCATATACGTTTTTATGGGACATCAACCCTTTGACTAAGTAAATCGCCGGATCGCCGTTTGACAGGAATTCAATAGTTCCAAAAATAATGTTGTTATAATATTGAACGTATCCAACAGAACAATTTATCAATGCAGCGAAAATCACAAATTTAGGTAGCCTGTTGTGCCAGCCTGGTGTGGTTACAAAAATAACTGCTGCTAAGGCTGTGAGCATGAAGATTGAGAAGGTTTTGGAAATATCAAAATAGCTTTCTTTAATATTGACTGCAAAAAACATGGAGATAAATGTGATGAGGCAATATGCCAGAAAGATGGGATAAATCCAGTGCCTGAGAACAGCAAAACCGTTTGAATTATCCCTGGGGTTTAGAAAAATATAAACTGAAACGCCTAAAAGGAAAATATTTAATGCAAATAACCGGATCATCAAAGAGGGATCGAGCGCATTTTTTACGTAAATGACCGGCAAAATAAGTATCGAGAACGTTGCAAGTACATAAAAATGAATCATTTCAGTTGAAATCTTCCCCGATTTGGCGGTTTGGATTTTTGACGATTTATTTTTTTTCATTTGAGCTTTTTGAATTTAATTGTTCCCTGGCTTGTCTTTCCTTTTTTATTGCAGCCCGTTTTGCGGCCCTTTTCAATTCTTTATCCAAAGCTTTTATATTTTGTCTGATTTCTGGTGTTCGTTGGGAATTTGGGATTTTAAGCAGTAAATTGTACGCCTTTCGTTTGTGCTTTAAGGTATATTCGACAGATGCCAGGTTTACCAGCGATTCGGTAAAAGTCGGCAGATAAGTCAGTGCTTTTTCAAAATAAGTTTTTGCGTTTTGAACATCCCCCGACAAAAAGTACGATTTCCCCAGGTTATTTAAAACTATAAAATTATATGGATGCGCCAAAAGTGCCGAATTGAAATACGCAATGGCAGTTTTGTTATCACCCGAGTTGCTGTAGGCCTGGGCAATAACGCAATCAACCGGCATTCCTTCGGGTTCAATATTCCGGAAGCCGTTTTTTGCTTTCTGTCCTTCCGAAATTGCTTTTTGCCATTTGCCTGAATTTAAAAATGTGTGTGCCTCCTTTAGGTGAAATTCTTGTTTTACAGTTGCAAAACCGAAAATTATCCCAAATATAAGCATGGCCAAAACAGGAATTGTAAATGTCAACCGGTTAAAAGTTAATGACCTGACTGGTTTTTGCTGCTGTTGCACAGCAATAATTGCCGAGATAAAAACGGCCAGGTAAACCTGATGGTCAATCCTTTCGGAAGTAAAAGTAAAAAATGCAACAACCATGTAACTTATCAGGCCACCGATTAATAATACTGCAAGGATTTTTTGATCTTTTTCGCCGGGTTTGCGGATTATCTCAAAAGCATAAAACAGTGAGATGATAAAAATCAACATATAAAAAATGAATCCAAAAATACCCTTTTCGGCAAAAGCCCATAAATAATCGTTATGAGGACGCCCCCAGTTCATTTCTTGTTTGGCAAGATTAAGGCTTGGCAGATATTTCGAAATTTCGAGCTGCCAGTTGCCGGCACCAACGCCGGTTAGCGGGTTATCTTTTATCAAATCGAGTGTTGCTCCCCACACCTTTAGCCTGAATGGGTTATTGTTGGCTTGTGGATTTATTATACTTTGTAATTTGCTCAGGTATGAGTTGTTATTTTCGCTTCGGCCAAAAGCAATGATGCCCGCGCCGGTAATTACAACTGCCAGAAAAACAATGGCAATTGTGTTTCGTGTTTTTCTTAGTAACGAATATTCTTTATAGAAAATCAGGACCAAGGCAAAACCAATCAGAAGCGCAATAATTATCCCGGTCCAAACCGAGCGCGTCTGAAGTAAAATTATGAGGACGAAAATCAGTATAATCAGCGTGATGGCAATGGATCTGAATTTATCTTTAAAACGGTATGCACCAAAAATCAGAAATGGCAAAAGCATCATCATGTAATCCGAAAATTGATTTTTGTGTGCCATCAATCCTTTGACTATGTAAATAGTTTCATGGCCATCGGGAAGGAGTTTTTCGGTTGACCCAACCACGAACGTGAGATATTGATAATACCCGATGGCTAAAGCCACAAATCCCGCTGCCATCATTAGTTTGGAGAGTTTTTCGGCCCATCCGGGTGTGTTTTTAAATACGTTGGCAAGTAAAAAAACAAGCACCAAAACATCGAAAGTTTTCACGGAATCAAAAAGACCTTCCCTTGAATTATTGGCAAAAACCATCGAAAATGCCGTCGCCAGAAAATATAAAAAAAACACCACCACCACAGGTTTCCGGAGTATCGAAAAGTCAATTTTGTTCATTTGGTTTCTGATTATCAGATAAATCAGGAACGAAAACAGAACAATATTCAGAAATAGCAGGCGAGGCATCAAAACCTGATCAATGGCTACCGAAAGGTAAAAAACCGGCATCACAACAATCAGGAAACCAGCAAGAAAATAAAATGGAATGGATTGATCGTCAAGCAGGTGGCTGGCGGTGTTAGTATTCTTTTTACTCATATTAGTGTTTGTACGCAAATGATTTACCGATCAATCAAATAATTTTAAATTACGTTCAAAAGTATTAAAAAAATTATCTTTGAAATTTTAGTTGATCATTTATTTTTATCTTGCAACAGCAAAACAAGGCCAAAAATGGTGGGTAATCCTGAACTTAGCATCGTCGTACCATTTTATAGCACCGCCCGATTCATCGGTTGCGCGGCTCACGGTATCATGTTGCAAATCTATCAGGTTTTTCTGCTGGTCGTAGTCGAAAATACCTTTCCCGTTGGCATTGCTGGATTTGTAAAATCCTTTAATGATAATCGGATAAAGTTGCTTAAAAACCTTGATAACAGGCAGCTTTCTTCAAATAGAAACCACAAACCGGAAGACGCTTCAAATCGTTTTATTGCCCAATTCGGGTCGGTGAAATTGCCCCGGGCTACCAGATTTGAAAAACGAATCAATTTCCTTGAAAATAATACCGGTTTTGGGATGAACTTGAAGGTTACGGAGGAGTTTATTAATTCCACTGTTTTTGGTAATTATTTAAAAACCATTTTATGAGCGGAAAGCCAACAGTTGATGTTTCGGTTATCGTGCCAAATTACAATAACGGCAGGTATCTTACGGCTTTTGTAAACAGCGTGCTAAGTTCAACCGTCGAGCCACGCCAGCTAATTATTGTTGACGATGGATCAACGGATAATTCGGGCAAGGTTCTCGACAGTTTTTCGATGCTTGATTTTTTGCAGGTGATTCGTTTTGAAAAAAACCTGGGTCTTACCGCCGCACTGAATGCGGCACTTGACGTATCGTTTGGAAAATATGTAATGCGTGCCGATCCTGATGATCTGCTTCTTCCCGAACGAATACGGCTGCAATTTGAGTTTATGGAGGCAAACCCCGGCGTTGATGTGCTGGGTTGCAACGTCGTTTATTTTAACAGCGAAACCGGAAGAGACATCAACATTTCAAATTTTGCATTAAAATCATCGCTAATCCAAAAGGCGTATAAAAAGGGCGAGCACGGAATCCAGCATCCAACTGCGTTTGTCAAAGGCGAAGTTTACCGTTCGTATCGTTATCAGAAAATCTTTCCGGGCGAAGATTACGAGATTTTTTCGAGGATGGTTAAAGATAGCCGTAGTTTTGCAAACCTGCCACAGATTCTTTACCGGATGCGGGTTCATGCCGGTAGCTCTACCAGCAACCTTAAAATTGATTTTATAAGAAATACTTTTATGTTCAGGGATCGGATTTTTGGAACAAAAACCCCGGAGAACCGGATACACGGCTACTACCTGCATATTTTATATTACAGGAAATTTCAGAATGCTGATAATCCGGTTTTGAAATATTTTTTCCTGATGATTTCGGCGGCACTTTATCCCCGAAAATTACTCAAAAGGATTTTTAATTTTTAGAGAGGCAAATATCCAGGTTGTTACTTTGACCTTTCAACCTGGGTAATAAAGTATTTTGTGTCGCCACGCCAGGGGAATCTTACATACCGTTTCTTAAAATGAAGGTTTACGCGTTCGCCGCTTAACGAGACACTTTCCAGCTGTTTTACAACCTCTTTTTCCTTTCCTTCCACCGAAAAATCGAAGGTCGAAGCTATCGGGCTAGTTCCTTTAAGGGCCCCAAATGTTTCGAGGTCGAGTTTTCCTTCGTAGGTTTTAAATATCACACCTTTTTGCGTGATTCGCAAAACTTTGCCGGCCATTACACCGCTTTCGTAAACGCCCCAATACGAAAAGGCCAGAAATAATAATCCCAGAATTAAAACTGCAAGAAAAATCCGTTTGATGATTTTCATAATTTTTACGATGCTTTTGTCAGAAAAATTTGGTTAGCCCTTCGGGGATAACTTTTTTGTGTTTTTGCAAAAATATCTCTTTTTTGCAGCTTTAAAAAAAATACTAATATTGCCGTTTTTTGATGGTAAAAACGAAAATTATGAAAAGACTGATTCCTTTTTTACTGATGCTTGCATTTACAGGAATAATGCTGACCGGCTGCAATGGAAAT
>CAIYZW010000167.1 GCA_903930725.1 uncultured Bacteroidota bacterium | reverse complement strand
TAATTTGCCTGGTTTTCACTGGTTTCTTCCATCGCACCGCGGGTTCCAAAATAGCCATTTCCCACAGCAAGCAAGGCTTCGCGCGAACGCTCCTTCTTGGGGTCATAATCCAGATAAGTGAGATGCCATTTTTCATCCTCCAAACCTTTTACAAACCAATCTTCGATTCCCTGCAAACCTATGTCGGCTATGTCTTTTACCACGATGTCGGCGCCATTGTGGCGGAGTTCTTTTTCGTTTTCTTCGCGGGCAATCCCGAGAACCAAACCAAAATTTCCTTTCTTCCCTGCCTGAACACCCGAAACGGCATCTTCGACAACTACGGAGCGATCGTAAGTTACACCCAGATTATCGGCTGCAACAGTAAAAATATCGGGCTCAGGTTTTCCGTGAAGTCCCAGCTCTGCCGAAACTTCGCCATCCACGCGGGTTTCGAACAGATCAATAATCCCGGCGGCTTTCAAAACGACTTTGCAGTTTTTACTTGAAGAAGCCACGCCAACTTTAATGTTATTTTGGATAAGTTCGTGGATTAGCGCAACTGTGGTTGGATAAACCTGCACGCCATCGCGCTCGAGTACTACGTTAAAAACCTCATTTTTGCGATTGCCAAGCCCACAAACAGTTTCCATTTCGGGCGAATCCGACGGGTCGCCAAAAGGAATTCCAATTCCGCGATGCTCCAAAAACGACTGAACGCCTTTGTAGCGAGGCTTGCCGTCAACATAAGGCAAATAGTCGCGTTCGTGGTCGAATTCACGGAAAGGTTTGTTATTTTTTGCCGACCAGCTTTTCATAAAGCCGTCGAACATATTTTTCCAGGCACTGCTATGCACGAGGGCGGTTTGGGTTATCACGCCATCGAGATCGAAAATTACGGCATCGAAGTTTAGTGTTTTCATATTTGATTTTTTAGCTTAATTATTTCCTTTTTTTATGGGTTGAAAAAATTCTTGTTAATTTCTCTCGGCGGTGCTGAGAGTTTTTTTTTTGCTGCAAAGTTTTGTGTTTAAAAAACGCATCCTGTAAGTAACGAAAAAACCTAGCAGGTTTTGAAAACCTGTTAGGTTTCCTACTCAAAAATATTTCTTATAATTTAACCCAATGATATTCCAAAGGTTTCATCTCAATTTCGCCGGTTTTTTTATCGAAAGCAATCTTTTTCCCGAAAAGGTCAACCTGGCCAATTTCATCTTCAATATTCAGATGAAAAGCCTGTGGTTTATCCGACAGATTTTGGAGAATCAGCAACTTTTGATCTTCCCACTTGCGGGTGTAGACCATAATGTGGTTGTTTGGAACACCTGCGTGGTCTTTTGCTTCCAGCCATTTGATGCTTCCACGGCCAAAAGCAGCGTATTGCTTCCGGGTTTTGACCAATTGTGAAATCTTACCGAAAACCTGAGCAGAAAAGGAGCTGCCGTTGGGCAAATCTTTTTCAAGTTGTTGCCAGTCAATTTTTCCACGAACCAAAAAACGGGTGTCGTCCTTGCCAATTTCGATAATCTTCTCTCGGTAATAGGCTTCATCATTGAGTTTCCCGAATTCATCACCATAATAAATTATCGGCGTCCCGGGCAATGTGAGCATGACGGAATAAGCCAGCCCAATTTTATCAGGATTTCGCTGCATCAGTTCGGCCAGGCGGGCCGAAACGCCTTCTCCTAACCTGAAATTCCATTCGGGCTGGTGGCAATAATTTTTGTGAATATAGGCACGGTCTTCTTCGGTAACATAAACAAGTTC
>CAIYZW010000166.1 GCA_903930725.1 uncultured Bacteroidota bacterium | reverse complement strand
ATATTCAGCAAAAGGTAGCTTTTTCCTGACCGCCGATGTCCAACCAGAACTTTAATAACGCTTTTTGAAATATGCGATTGAATCTTGTCGAGATACAATCCTCTTTTTATGATTCTTAATGCTTCCATATTTTGCTGACTATAGTTAAAACATTTGCAAATTTAGTAATTTATTTTAAGTATAGTTAAAACAATTTTAAACTAATTGACTGAATTAACAGAAACCACGAATATTTTTGTTTGGATGGAAGTCAAAACTTTTCAATTTAAGGAACATATTAACAATTTTCAATTAAGGTATTTACAGCGCTTAACCAACTTAGCTTCCAATTAGTTCTTTAACTATCCCCCAACAAAATTTCAAAATCCAATTTACATCAATAAAAAAGCTGATTAACATTATGTTTTTATATGTGGAAAAACATTTGTTAATCAAAAAACATTAGGAATAGTTAGCTACTTTTGCCTTTTTTGAAATTGAGTTTTATCAGAGAAAATCTACATGAAAACCAGGAGAGATTTTATTAAGATTTCGGCGATGGGAACTGTAGGCGCAGCCTTGTCCGGAACGATGCTTTCGATGGCCCGGGGTAATGCCTCCACTGCTGACCCTAACCTTGCTCATGACGGCTTTGCCAGGCTGAAGCGCACCCCGACCTATTGCGAAATTTGTTTTTGGATGTGCGCCGGCTGGGCTTACACGGATGAAAACGGGAAAATCGTAAAAATTACCGGCAACGAAAACGACCCGCACTGTAACGGAAGACTTTGTCCACGCGGCACAGGAGGCGTAGGAATGTACAGCGATTCCGACAGGCTCAAAAAACCATTGATCAGGGTTACTGACGGTGATAAACAGACTTTCAGAGAAGCAAGCTGGGAAGAAGCCCTCGACCTGGTGGCCGGAAAAATGAAAGAAATCAAAGAAAAATATGGCCCCGAAAGTTTCGCTTTGTTTAATCATGGTTCAGCCGGACATCACCTGGGATATCTTTTGCAGGCTTATGGGAGCACCAACATTGTTGCGCCATCTTACGCCCAATGCCGTGGCCCGCGTGAAGTTGGCTTCCAGGCTACTTTTGGCAGCGGGGTTGGCTCACCCGAACCTACCGACATCAGGGACACAAACTGCCTTGTACTGATTGGTTCCCATCTTGGCGAAAACATGCACAACAGTCAGGTTCAGGAAATGTCGGATGCCATCGACAAAGGTGTCACCATTATTACTGTGGACCCACGTTTTTCGACTGTTGCCAGTAAATCGAAATTCTGGCTTCCTATCAAACCTGCTACTGACCTCGCTTTACTGCTGGCCTGGATCAATGTGATTATTACCGAGAAACTTTACGACCGCGATTACGTCGAAAAATATACAACCGGTCTCGACCAGCTTGCCAAACATGTCGAAAACATGACCCCGGAATGGGCTTATGGAATTACCACCATCAAACCTGACCTTATCCGCAAATCAGCAAGGGCAATGGCTGAAGCAGCGCCTTCGGTAATTATTCATCCGGGACGCCATGTAACCTGGTACGGTGATGATACCCAACGCTCCCGTGCAATGGCAATACTCAACGGACTTTTGGGTTCGTGGGGACGTCGTGGCGGCTTTTATTTTAAAGAATCGAAATCAATTCCCGAGCATCCTCACCCACCATTTCCAAAGCCAACCTGGTCGTGGAAGGAAACCCTTAACGGGAAATATCCGCTTGCCGGACTTGCAGTTTCGAACGCTTTGATTGATGCATCCATACCTTCGCCCGAAAATACACATCAAATCAAAGCCTGGCTCGTTGCCGGAACAAACCTTCCGTTAACCATGCCTCAAAAAGATACTTTGCTCAAAGCCATGCAATCCATCGAATTTATGGCGGTTGTCGATACCATGCCGATGGAAATTACTGGTTATGCTGATGTCATTCTTCCCGAGTGCACCTACCTCGAAAGATATGATGAGTTGAGAGCTTCGCCAAACCGTGAACCATTTATTGCGCTGCGCATGCCTGCTGCCGAGCCTGTGGGCGATACAAAACCAGCATGGTGGATTTCGAAACAACTTGGCGAACGCCTGGGTTTAGGTGCCTATTTTGATTATGAAGATTTTTCAGAAGTGATAGATTGGCAACTCAAACAGGTGGGTTCTTCACTTGAGGAAATGAAAAAAATTGGTGTTAAAAAATTTGAGCGGAAAAGCGGACCTCTTTATTTAGCCGATGGTGCAGATTATGAATTTCATACTTCCAGCGGAAAAATTGAGTTTTATTCGACCGAACT
>CAIYZW010000165.1 GCA_903930725.1 uncultured Bacteroidota bacterium | reverse complement strand
CTATTATGGAGCAGTAAAAGTTTGCGGCATATTGCACAGGCAGTAAAGGAAAGGGGTTGCCAGATAAGCCATCAGTCAGTCGGGGAAATATTAAAAAATAAAGGATATAGTTTCAGACTTCCTGACCCCAAACCTATAACTGGAAATAAACAAAGCAGATACAAAATGATGTATCGCAACCAAAATTGTCGCAAATTTGCATTAAAAGAGCGTTTTTATGCAAACACAGATGCCAATATTTCCGGAAACCACAAAGCTGATAAACGGTAGTGTAGGGTTTTTCAAAAAAGATGACTTCATTTATTATCTTCATAATGGTTCCCCAATCTTTTGCCATCATATTGATAACAGGAATAATTATCGGTACATCATAGCCAACATGGTAGTGAGCAAGTTGTGTCATCCGTCAGAGATAAGCAAGGCCTTGGGCGTTAGTCAAAGGAACGTAGAGCGTTATGCAAAGAAGCTCAGGGAAGATGGGATGGAAGGTTTTTTTAACCAGATAGACCACCGTGGCGAATGCTACAAAATGACAGAAGGATTACTTTTACATGCACAACAATTATTAGAATCTGGGATGTCTCAGTTAAAGACAGCCAAAACCTTGGGAGTAAGCGAAAGTTGTATCCGCTACCATCTGAAGGATGGCACATTAAAAAAAAACTTTAGTACGCACCAGCCAGCAGAGCAAGGGAAGTAGTCCGGGAGATAGGAATATTATTGATTTTGAAGCCTCAAAAATAATAGGGATTGGAGCCACGCGGATTGAAGAACGTATAGCCGCCAGCCGTGGAGAATTGACACAAACGCCCATCCGGTTCGAGCATTGCCAAAGCATCGAAAATGCAGGAGTTTTATTGATGTTGCCAGCACTTCTGGCACAAGGCCTCATGGATTACAAGCCCCACTATGAAAAATTTAAAGATGCATATTACGACCTTGACACAATCATATTATTCCTGTCTTTCATGTACCTGTGCCGGATACACAATGCCGAACAACTTCGGCACCTTTGTCCGGGAGAGTTTGGTAAATTATTGGGGATAGACCGCATCCCCGAAGCCAAATGTTTAAGGAACAAGCTAAAGCAAATATGTATTCAAAACAAAACCGAGCAATGGTGTATGACGCAAGCCCGGGAGTGGGTAAAACTAGAAGGAACAACGATTTTTTACGTTGACGGACATCCAAAAGTATATTGTGGAGATCAGGCACACCTGGGCAAAAAGCATATATCCAGGCTAAAATTGTGCATGCCAGCCATCATGGAATTTTGGGTAAACAACCATCAGGGGATGCCCTATTTTGTGGTTACCGGTGAAGTAAATGAAAAACTGGGAGAGATGATTTCAGACCAAATCATACCCCGACTAAAAGATCAGATAGCCCTTCCGATAAGCGAACAGGAACTGTTGGACGATCCAGACCTGCCCTGTTTTACAATAACATTCGACCGCGAAGGATATAGCCTCAAAGCATTTAAAAAATATTGGGAAAAAGATCGGGTAGCCGTTCTTACCTACAACAAGAACGTAAAAGATAAATGGCCCGAAGACGAATTCCACGAATACACCGTCCCGATCGATGGAATGAATATAAAAATGGAATTGGCCGAACGTGAAATCGAATTTGAAGGCATGAAAATACGGGAAGTGAGAGAAAAATCAAGTCCCTCACATCAAACCAGCATACTAACCACAAACCGAAAATTAGACATCATCTGGATAGCCATTTATATGTTTTCCCGCTGGTGCCAGGAAAATTTTTTTAAATATCTGAGGCAAGAATACGACATTGATAAAATGATGTATTATGTTGTAAAACAAATAAATGAAGGCATAATGGTAGTCAATCCAATACACAGCAAACTAACACAAGCCCTCAAAAAAACACGCGAAAAAATAAGCCGCAAACATGCTCAGTTGCATGTTTCAAAAGAAGAAAATGTAAATAGCTCTCTGGAAACAACCCCAAGATACCTGCAAAAGCAAATGAAACTTACAAACCAGTTAAACCAGTTAAAAACCGAAGAACAAAAATTATTGGAGCAACGTAAAGAACATCCATACAAGATAGCAGTAAAAAACATGCCTGAAAATGAAAAATACACAAAACTGGACATGGAAGGCAAACTGTTCCAAAACATGATAAAGATGATATGCTACCGCGCCGAAACAACAGTAGCACTGTTGCTCAATAGCGAAATCTACGCGAAACAAGAAGAGGTTCGTTCCCTGGTAAAAAGCATCATAAAATCAAAAGGAAACATTGTGCCAGATTATCAACAAAAAACACTGACTATTGAAATGTACACACAATCTTCACCACGAAACAATCGTGCATTGGAAAAATTATGCGAGCTTTTAACCGAATCACAATCCACCTATCCCGGAACGGAACTCAGACTGATTTATAAATTAGCGACAAATTCATCTGCGAGAGATCAGGAAGTCTGAAAGTACGGGTGCATGAAAATAAAAACGTCTTGGCTTTCAAGCAGTTTTGGTTTGCATTAGTATGCAAATAAAAAAGGGCTGAAACTTTTATTGTTGCAACCCTTTGATTTTGAGGTCTCCCCGGAAGGACTCGAACCTTCGGCCCGATGATTAAGAGTCATCTGCTCTACCAACTGAGCTACGGAGAGCTATAAATTTGGAGGCGCAAAATTAACATCTTTTTAATACTGTCCCAACTAAATTCTAAAATCTAACCATGCAAATGCCTCAATAATTTGTACCTGGTTTTTAGAGAAACAAGTTTTTCAGGGCAACAGTTCAAACCTTTTCGTCGCAATCAATTTATCCGAAAGATAAATATTAAAAATATAGATTCCCGGCTTCCGGGTTTCGGGTGAAACAGAGATTGAGCTGTTTATTGATGTGGCAGAATCATTGGGCAAAAGTTCGGCTTGTTTCCTGTAAAAGGATTTTCCGTCGGGGCCAACCCATTCGAGGTCAAATTTGAGGGTTTTATCAGCGTAAGCAGCGCGGTTTCCGATATCTGCAAAAGCATGGATTCTTCCTTTTTTTGCAATGCTGAAAATCGAGTCCACGCCTATCCGTTCACCGGTAGTTTTATCGAAACTCCGGCAGAAGCTAATATTTGCAGTTATTTTTATCGCGGGGGGTGGAAGCAACTTAGGCTCTCGAATAAGCACAAATTTCTTTTCGGCAAGCAGTTCGCCAGAAAGATAAACTCTGAGCTGATAATTGCCGGGCTGCCTTGTTTCGGGTGAAACCGACATCGAATTATTGAGGGTCGTCGTGGAATCGCCGGGCGACAGGGTGATAATTTTGCGATACACGGAGGTGTCGGCCGGACCGATCCAGTCGAGTTTAAATTTCAATTCATCATCAGCAACAGCAAGCCGATTTTCGAGATCAACAAAAGCATTCACCCAGCCTTTTTTCCCGATTGTAAAAACGGTGTCCACGTCAATTCGTTTTCCTGTTTTCTTGTCGATTTTTTTGCAGAAGGTAATTTTTGCAGATATTTTTGTAAGTGCCAAAATCGAGTCCGGTATTTCGGGCAAGAGTGCAAATTTCTTCTCGGCAATCAATTCACGGAAATAATAAACACGAAGCAGATATTCACCTGGCTGTCGGGTTTCCGGCGAAACCGAGATTGAACTATTCAAGGCGTTAGCGGAATCATTTGCTAAAAGACTGATTGGTTTCTGATAGAATGATGTGCCATCAGGTGCAATCCAATCGAGATGAAATAAAAGGTCCATGTCGGTATACAAAAAACGACGCTCGATTTCAACAAGCGCGCG
>CAIYZW010000164.1 GCA_903930725.1 uncultured Bacteroidota bacterium | reverse complement strand
GCGGAATATTATCGAACATCCGCCAGGCCGACGAATTATCAATCACAAAAGTTCCGGTTTCGGTAAACTTTTCGGCCCACATTTTTGAGGTAGAACCTCCCGCCGAAAAAAGCGCAATCTGAGGCTTTTGCCGGATGGCATCTTCCATCGAAACAACTTCAATTTCGCGGTTTGCAAAAACAATTTTTTTACCTACCGAACGCTCCGAAGCCACTGGAATCAAAGCATCCATTTGTATTTTCCGCTTTTCTAAAACTTTTATCATGGCCTGACCTACAAGCCCGGTAGCGCCAACAACTGCAATTTTCATTACTTTAAATTTTGAAATCGGGCAAAATTAGTACATTTACCTGTTCTTAAGTTCCCTTTATTTTATTTGAAATGAAGAAATTTATTTTCCTTTTGGTTCTGCTGCCAGCCTATTGCATGGCGCAATTTGAAGATGATTTCGCTGATGGCGATTTTTCATCAAATCCCGCCTGGACGGGCGATATAATTCAGTTTACGGTTAATCCGGCTTTTCAGTTGCAGTTAAATTCGCAGGGCGAAGCTGTGTCGTCGCTTTCTTCGGTTTACGCGATAAATGGCGAAACCGAATGGCGTTTCCGGATAAAACTTGCATTTAGCCCGTCGGGGAGTAACTTTGCCCGGGTTTATCTTGCCAGCGATATTGCCGATTTGAAAAGCCCGCTCAATGGCTATTTCCTGCAATTTGGCGAAGCCGGAAGTTCCGATGCCATCGAATTATTCAGTCAGCAGCAAACCACAGTTACCTCGGTGTGTCGCGGAACTGAGGGCATGATTGCCGCTTCGTTTGAGCTGGGAATAAAGGTCAGGCGCAACCAATCGGGAAACTGGGAAATTCAGGTTGACGAAACCGGCGTTGGGACTTATCAAACCATTGCCACCGGCCAGGATAACACGATTAATTCGTCAGGATTTCTGGGCGTTTACTGCAAATACACTTCAAGCAACAGCACCAAATGTTATTTCGACGATTTTTATGCCGGGCCGTTTGTTTTTGATACGGAGGCTCCGCAGCTTTCAAACATCGAAGTTAAAGGGCCACAAGCCCTCGATCTATATTTTAATGAAGCTGTTACAGAGGTTTCATGCCAGAACATCCAAAATTATTCGGTAAACAACAACATCGAATACCCAGTTACGGCAAGCCGCGATATTTCGACATTTTCGCTGGTACATCTAACTTTCGACAGGTCTTTCCAAAACGGCGTCACTAATATCATCACAATTCAAAATATTGCCGACATGGCCGGAAATGTTTCAGGAACAATAACAGCGGATTTTTCCTGGTTTACGCCGGCAAGTTTCGATATTCAGATCAACGAAATTATGGCCGACCCCAGTCCAACGGTCGGGCTTCCCGATTTTGAATATCTCGAACTTTTTAACCGGACTGAGGCGCCGGTAAATTTGCTGGGATGGAAACTCATCATCGGGACAACTGAAAAAGTGTTTGAAAATGTGATTCTGGAACCGGGCGGCTTCCTGATTATTGCTGATGACGAGGCTTCCGGAAGTTTTTTGGGTTATGGCGAATTTTATGGTTTTTCGAGTTTTGCACTGACCAATGCCGGGCAGTTGCTTGTTTTGAAAAACATTGAAGATGCCGTGATTTCGACGGTAAGATATTCGGACGAATGGTACGGCGACCCGGTAAAAATTGAAGGTGGCTGGTCGCTCGAGCAGATTGACCCCGAAAATCCATGTGGCGGAGGATCAAACTGGAAGGCTTCCGAAAACACATCAGGTGGAACGCCGGGTTCGCAAAACGCCGTTTTTGGAACAAATCCCGACGAAATCCCACCAGCTTTGAGCCGCGTTATTATCCCATCGGAAGGACAGTTACAACTATTTTTTACAGAACCGATGGATAGCACGGGGCTTTCAAACCCGCAGGCTTACCTTATTGACCACGATTTCGGAAATCCGGTTTCGGCACGAGCTGTGGCGCCCGATTATTCGTCGGTGTTGCTCCTGCTGCCGGCGCCACTTCAGGCAGGCATCGTTTATTCGGTTTCGATTACAGGCGATTTTACCGATTGTGCCGGAAATCCTGCCGACAAAAATCTTTCGGTCGAATTTGGACTTACTGAGGCCGCCCTTAGCGGGGATCTGGTGATAAACGAAGTGTTGTTTAATCCGAAAGATGATTTTGTTACCGGCGTTGATTTTGTGGAAATCTATAACCGCTCCTCAAAAATCGTTAACCTGGGCGACCTGGTTTTGGCCAACGAAGACGACTTAACGGGCGAAATTGCCTCTGTAAAAAATATTTCAGCCGAAGGTTTTTTGCTTTTTCCCGATGAATACCTTGTGCTGTCCATCAATCCTGACATTGTAAAACAGCAGTATTTTACCACAAATCCCGATGGTTTTCTTAAAATGGAATCTTTGCCATCTTATAATAATGATACCGGCGTTGTAATTCTTGCTACCAAAGGCCTCGAAATTATTGACCGCTTTGCTTACGGTGAAGCACTACATTTTCCTTTACTCAATTCGTTTGACGGCG
>CAIYZW010000163.1 GCA_903930725.1 uncultured Bacteroidota bacterium | reverse complement strand
GATCAAATTCATCAGACATAGAATCAACTAAATATTTTGATATAGGTGTCGTTTTTTGCAGTTTCAATTTCGTAATCAGGTCTGAACGAATCAAAACCCCAGGCACAATTTACCAACCCAACCCCTGGTTTTGTTGAAGAAAAATTAAGGATTTCGGCTCCGGTAATGTTTAGAGTTTTTTGTTGGTGGTTTCCATTGCTGTAATAAACAGACAGGCAATCGCTGTCAAAACTAAGCGTGCAATTGGGCTTTGGCTCGTTTTGGTCAGTGATTTTGTCATACCCGGAACCAATCCCGGTAAGGAATCGGTTTTTAAGCAGCATTTGATGAACTGTAAGCATTTGGGGAACACGAATTTATTAAACGTCATTTTTAATGAAGTGGCAAAGCTATGGTTGATTTTTGTGAATAACAAGTATTGTTTTGAAAAAGTGAAGAAATGTTGTGTTTTGGGGAGTACAATAGTTAGCCTTTCTGGTAATCAATGGCTTTGCACGATCAGGCAAGTGTCATTCTTTGAACGACCTGGGATAAAAACATTGAATTTTTAAACGAAAAAAAACCAGACCAGTTTTGTCTCTGGTCAGGTTTTAATTTTAAATGGTTTGTGTCTATTAATTCAGAACAAACCCCGCCTCTTTCACATCCCTCGAATTCCCGCCAACAAACACCTTGAAATCGCCGGGTTCGGCAACGAAATTAAGGTCGCTGTTGTAAAATTTCAAATCGTCAATGCCAAGGGTAAAAACAACTTCGGCGCTTTCGCCTTTTTTGATGAAGACTTTTTGGAAAGCTTTAAGCTCTTTTACAGGCCTGGTGACGGTTCCAACCATATCCCGGATGTAAAGCTGAACCACTTCCTGGCCATCGAAGTTGCCGGTATTTGTTACGGTAACTTTAACTTCCAGCTTGTCGGCAGCATTTATTGCTGTTTTATTTAACGAAATATCGCCGTATTCGAAGGTAGTGTAACTCAGGCCATAGCCAAACGGATAAACAGGCTCGTTGGTAACATCGAGATAATTGGTCTTGAATTTCTCGAACCATTTGCCTTTGCCCAGCGGGCGACCGGTGTTTTTGTAGCTGTAATAGAGCGGGATTTGCCCGACATTTTGCGGGAAGGTGGTTGTAAGTTTTCCGGAAGGATTAACATCGCCAAACAAAACATCAGCAATGGCAAAACCGGCTTCACTGCCTCCAAACCACACGTTTAAAATGGCAGGTACATTTTCGCTTTCCCATTTCATTGTAAGCGGCCTGCCTGTAAAAAGCGCCAAAACCACCGGTTTGCCGGTTTTTAATAAGGCTTTTAAAAGTTCCTGCTGGTTTTGTGGGAGGCTGATGTCGGAGCGGCTCGAACATTCGCCGTTCATTTCGGCCGATTCGCCCAAAGCGGCAACAATTACATCGGATTGCCTGGCTACTTTGAGCGCCTCCTCGATCAATTCGGCTTCTGAGCGGTTGTCGCGGCCGGTTGATTTACCAAAAACACTTATTCTTGCATCGAGTTCGGGATCGCTCACAATATTGGCGCCTCTGGCCACATTAATTTTCGCGCCTTCACCCATCACCGATTTCATCCCTTCAAGCAACGAAATGGCTTTCGAAAAATTAGCCGCAACACTCCAGGTTCCGGGCATGTTTTCTTTGTTATCACCCAAAGGGCCAATCAAAGCAATAGATTGTGTTTTTTTGAGCGGTAAAATATTGCCCTGGTTTTTGAGCAGTACAAAACATTCAGCCGCCATTTTTCTGGCTTCT
>CAIYZW010000162.1 GCA_903930725.1 uncultured Bacteroidota bacterium | reverse complement strand
TTACATGCACTTATTGCAAGGAGCACCAGAACCCCTAAAACGATTCTTTTTAAATTTCTGAACTTCATCTATCAATTATTTATTATTTGTTGACTTTGTTTATTGTTGATTTTAACAACTATTGCTGTAAATTTTTTTAAAATATTTATCGCTAAATGTGCTTTCCCGAATTTGTTTTAATCTGCTCGATAACTTTATAAAATGTATTCAGTTCGTCTTCTGTAATACCGTCAACCAGGTCAATCGTCACCTGAACCTCAATTTCAACACAGCTTTCAACCAATTGATTCCCGGTGTCGGTTAAGGCCAGAAAATTCCGTCGCCTGTCGTTCGCATCAACCACCCGGTGAATAAAACCCTCCTTTTCAAGGGAATCAACCATCCGAAGAATGACCGATTTATCTTTCCCCATTTTTTCGGCGATATCTTGCTGAACCAAAGGGCTGTTATGATCCCGTATCAGTTTGAGCAGAATTAACTGCTCAAAAGGATAGGCAATGCCATGTTGCCTGAGTCGTGCCTTGATTGGATTGACGATGGCCCATCTCAGAGGTGCCAGTGTTGCGCCAATCGGTTTAATTTGAATTGTCATTTCGATCTATTTTTCGCGACAAAATTACCAATTATTAGTTGATAATAGCAACTAATCAGAGCCAATTACAATAATTTAACATCTCAAAAGAATGCCTCTGGCCTGTTTAGAAATTTATAACAAGCTCATAAAGAATAAGATCAGGCTTCATGGCTAACAGGGAATTGGAATTTTGTAGCGCCGTTCTTTTTACCCAAGATAATAAGGTTTAGAAATATCTGGGGTTCATATTTGTACGAAGGTTGAAGAAAAAATGATAAGGTTTTTGTTCGATGAGATCCAGTGGAAAATGAAAACCATATTTTCGTTGGATTTGCCCAGTTGACCGGTACAAAAACAAAAACCGGAAACTTTGGGTCTCCGGCTTTTGTTTTAGTTTGAATAACTTACCTGTTTTTTGCCCAGGAAGTCTGGTATTTCCGGCGTTCATTTACTTCGGAAGGAGCAAAGCGGCGTGTGCCTGAAGTTCCCTGATTCCTGTTAAAGTTTTGTTTTGGAAGTACAGCTTTCATCACCGGCTCCTGAGTACTCATCGGAAAAGGATGATCATCAACCGTTGGAATTACTTTTGAAATGAGTTTATGGATGTCGCGCAGGTATGCTTTTTCTTCGGCATCGCAAAACGAAACGGCAATTCCGGTTGCGCCGGCGCGGCCTGTCCGCCCGATACGGTGAACGTAGGTTTCTGGAATATTCGGAATCTCATAATTTACAACGTGTGTCAACTCTTCAATATCAAGGCCTCTTGCTGCCAGATCGGTGGCTACAAGAACCCTTGTTTCTTTGTTTTTGAAGTTTTCGAGCGCACGCTGACGTGCCTGCTGTGACTTATTTCCGTGGATAGCTTCCGATTTAATTCCCTGTTTGTTAAGGATTTTTGCAACATGATCGGCGCCGTGCTTGGTGCGGGTAAAAACAAGTGCCGTAACCATCTTTTTATCTTCGAGCAAATGAAGCAAAAGATTTTTCTTATCACCTTTATCAACAAAATACACCGATTGCGTAATTGCATCGGTGGTTTTTTGAACCGGAGCAACTTCAACCTTTGCAGGATTAATAAGCAGGCTTGCAGCTAAACTTACGATGGCAGGAGGCATGGTTGCCGAAAAAAGAAGCGATTGCCGTTTTTTCGGAAGGACGGCCATGATTTTTTTTACGTCGGTAATAAACCCCATATCGAGCATGCGGTCGGCTTCGTCGAGTACAAAAAAACTGATGTTGCTGAGGTCAACGTACTGCTGTCCCATCAGGTCGAGTAAACGTCCAGGGGTGGCAATCAAAACTTCGACACCTCTGCGTAAAGCCGAAGTTTGTGGCCCTTGTGCAACGCCGCCAAAAATAACGGTGTGTTGAATTCCGGTGTTAACGCCATAAGCCGCAAAGCTATCACCAATCTGGATAGCAAGTTCGCGGGTTGGTGTTACGATAAGTGCTTTAATTTTGCGCCTTTGCGATGAACGCGCATCTTGTGGAGTTACCGAATTTAATTCCTGGTGCAAAAGCTGAAGTATCGGGATGGCAAATGCTGCTGTTTTTCCGGTGCCTGTTTGTGCGCAACCTATTAAATCTCTACGTTGAAGAATCAGTGGAATGGCTCTTTCCTGAATGGGTGTTGGTATTGTGTAACCTTCTGTGTTTAATGCCTTTTGAATAGGCTCAATTAAATTTAATTTTTCGAATGACATGTGTAATTTTTAAAAGGCCTGCCGATTTTATTTTGGTAAAGAAGGGGCCCGGGTAAATAAATATTCGGCAAAGATACCCTAAAAACCCCTGTGAGGAGGTTATATTTTGTTAATAATGAATGTATTATTGTTATTACCCTGGTTTGGAAGTGATTAATTTAGCCGCATAAATGGTCTTTTCTCAGCCCGTACAATCCCGAAAACCGTGGTTCGTTTTGCTTAGGTTTGTCCGGCTTTTGCCATTTTACGAATCCAAAAAATAAATAATTCCTTGTTTTAGGTTTTGTGATTAATTTTCCCAGGCCAGCTTGATAACCTCACGCCAGGTTGGCTCTTTGCCGCTGATGAGGATTGAAACATGGAAAATCTTTGCAGCAAGTTTGCGCAGCAGATAAAATGTAGCGGCAAGTATCACAAATGAACCGGCCAATTGCCACCAGGCCACTTCTGTTGTAACCCAGCGCATGGGCATTGCTGTGGCCGAAGTAAGCGGAAACCACGATAAAAAAACAGAAATTCCATCATCCGGATCGCGCATTACCAGAAATGCGGAAAACACAAAAAGAATGGGCAACAACATAATCCCGCTTTTCCCGGAATTGTTGGGGTCGGTGATTACCGATGCAATGGCTGCCAGAAAGGCATTCCATAGCAAAACTCCCATTATCGTAAAAGTAAAAAATAATAAAATCGAGGGGAAATAGAGATATTGAATTATAGCAGAAACGGGGGTTCCGGTAAATTGAAAAAATAACATCCCACCAAGCAATCCGATAACGGAATAGGTTAGCATGGAAGAAAGCCCTGTAAGCGTGATGCCGAGAATCTTGCCATCCATCCAGGCCTGGGGTTTTATTGCAGAAATGATCTGCTCGGTAATTTTGAGTTGTTTTTCGCCGGTAATGGCCGTAAACTGATAGGCAAAACTTAAAAATACAGCCATAATCATCAGACCGGCAAAAAAGTATGCCAGTACATTCTTGCCTCTGGTGCCGGTTTCGTAAAGATAGACTTCTTTAAGAGTTGCCGGTTTCAGGACATCTTCAAGGTTTTCGGCGGAGAGGTTTATTTTAAGCAAGGCCTCAGTCTGGCAATAAACATTAAGGCTTTCCTGCAACTTTTTAAACTTTTTCGGCTTTTTCCACGAATGGACTTCAAAACCGGCCCCTTCCTGCAAAAGCAACGAGCCTTCTTTTAAAGTTGTGATCTCGCTAAGATATTTGGCCTTTTCTCCGACAGGAATTGATTCAACTTCAAAATCTTTGGACAAAAGTTCTGAAAGTTGAGGGTTAAGATCGTTCAAAACCGTCAGATGAGGCTTTTCTGAAGATTCGGTGGCGGCATATCTCCCGCCAAAATAACTCAGCGTGAAAATCACAATCATTACCACAATGCCGATCAACTCATTTTTAATCTTGAAAAACCGGCGGTATTCCCACAAAGTAACCGTTAAAACCTGTTTGTAATAGTTCATTGTTGATGTGTTTTAACCATGTTAAGAAAAATGTCGTGTAAACTGGAATTATGGCTTTTGATGTTTGCAATTCCCTCAATCCTGGCAAGGTTTAGCAGGATTTCGTTCAGATCCCTGCAGGGGAGGAAGGTGACTTTTACCTGTTGAGCGCCCACCGTGGTAATATTTTCGGTACCGGGCAACATTTGCAATTGTTCGTGTGGAATTTCGGAAGCAAAACTTATGTCGAGAATGGGCTGTTGCCCGAAGTTTTTATAAATGTCCATCAATGAGCCGTTAAAAAGTTCTTTTCCCTGGTTGATAAGAAAAACCCTGTGGGCAATTTTTTCGACAAGGGGCATTTGGTGTGAGCTTAAAAGTATGGTTGTACCTTGATGGTTAAGCTCTTTGATGTATCCGATAAATTTTTCCTGGTTCAGCGGGTCGAGGCCCGAGAAAGGCTCGTCGAGTATGGCGAAAGCAGGTTTATGAAGAATGGAGGCGATAAATTGTATTTTCTGCTGATTTCCTTTTGAAAGTGCCTGAAGTTTTTCCTTTGCCCTGTCGGCAAGATCGAGTTTTTCGAGCCATTCCATGGCTGAAGTTTTTGCTTTGGATGGTTCCATTCCTCTGATGGAGGCCAGGTAAACCAACGACCGGATGATGGGCAGGTCGGTATAAAGTCCTCTTTCCTCGGGCAGGTAACCAATTTGGGCCGAAGGAGGCAAATTGTTCACGATGCCGCCGAAATTCCATTTTATGCTGCCACTGTCGGCTTTTATAATGTCGAGAAGAATGCGCAGGGTGGTAGTTTTTCCTGCACCGTTTGGGCCTAAAAATGCGAAAATATCGCCCCGCTCCAGCGAGAAGGAGATATTTTCAACAGCCTGCACATTTTTAAATGCTTTGCTGAGGGCGCTTACCTGAAGGATTGTTGTTGGTGTCATATTTTCTGATTAAACCGACGACAAATTTATTTATTCTGCCTCAGATTCTTCTGAATCTCCGGAAGATTTTCCTGTAAAATCAATTGGATATCAGGAAACCTTGATGTGCCATCATTTGATAAAGTCTTTATAATGCTGTCTGGTAAAGGAATAATCCAATCGAATAAAACAAAACACAGCGGTCTTATCTAAAAAAAATTAAATTTGTGCATTCATTTTAATACTAACCAAAGCATTGTATGGAACTACATAACCGACTAAAAGTGAATACACCAAACGTGGTCCATGAGACCATTGACGGTGAAACCATTTTATTAGATCTTAACACCGGCAATTATTACAGCCTCGACGGCACTGGTGCGGTAATTTGGGAATTTATTGATAAAACCGGAAACTACGAAAAAGCCATCGAAATTATGACTGCTGCAAATAGCGCAGAATCCGACATTATCGACAGTACTGTTAAACAATTTACCGAAGAACTTCTTACCGAAAAGCTGATGGTAATTGCCGAAAATGAAATCACTTCACCTGACGTAACCGAACTGGAAAAAAAACTCAAGGAAATAGCCCTCAACTTCAAAGCGCCTGCCGTTTGCAAATATACCGATATGCAGGATTTGCTATTGCTCGACCCCATCCATGAAGTTGACGAAAAAGGCTGGCCCGAAAGCAGGGAAACTCAGGCCAACGAATAAAGCCTGTTTTTTTAACTACAACCTGAAATACTGCTTTTAAAACAATGAAGCCTTCCTTACGAAGCCCTTTCCCGACCAATGAACAGGAACTGTTGTTAAAAGCCTGCCTTTTATCGGGTGAGCTGATGCAAACTTCCTATAATTTCTGGAAATCGCTGGTTAACATCGAAACCGACGTGGAGCATGGTTCGTTCAGGCAGTTGCCGTTGCTTTACCTCAATCTTAACCGGCACCCCATCAACGACGAGCTGATGCCTCGTTTAAAAGGCATGTACCGGAAATCCTGGTCGAATAACCAGATTTTGTTTTTTAAAATGGGACAGGTTCTCAGGCTGCTTCATCAAAAAGGAATTCGCACAATGGTTTTAAAAGGCGTTGCCTTGTCGCTGCTGGCCTACAAAAACTTTGCGGTGCGTCCCATGGCCGATATGGACATCATGGTCCCTGTTTCGCAGGCAAATCTTACCATTGATTGGCTGAAGCAAAATGGGTGGAAGTCGAGTGTTGAAACAAACGACGAATATTACCTTAACCACAGCAAAAGTGTAACGCTCATCAACGACGAAAATACAGAACTCGACCTCCACTGGTATCCTTTGGATGAGTGTTTCGGGATAATGCACGATGAAATGTTTTGGGATAAGGCAGTAACCATGACCGTGTCGGGGGAAAATACCCTTGCTCTGTGTCCGGCAGATGAACTTCTGCTTACCATCGTTCACGGACTGATGCCAAACGTAGAGCCACCAATCCGCTGGATTGCCGATTCATACATCCTTATTACCTCCAAAGATTTAAAGATTGATTGGGAAAGACTGGTTGAATATGCAAAAAAATTAAGTGTAATTATCCAGGTAAAAGAAGGCCTGAAATATTTAAAAGTGAATTTTTCGGCACCTATTCCGGAGGATATTTACAACCGGATACAATTGATCAAACCATCTTTGGCCGACAGAATACTTTACAATCAAGGCAAACGACGGGGCGTTTATGTTTATCATCCATCGTTCGAAAAAATCCTTTCGGTGTATGCCGACTATCTTAAAAACACCACCCATAAAGGTATGGTTTCGCAGCACATAGGTTTCCTGAAATTTATGCGGCAGCGAACCAAAGGAAAGAACTATTTCAGAATTTTGGTGTATTATCTTTCGGTTTTATTAAAAAGTAACCGGAAACAAAACAAAACAGGGGCGTAAAACAACATGAAACCGACCACAAACGCCGCCGATACTTCACCTTACTTCTCAAAGCCAGCCTGGAAGTATTACTATCATTTTATAAAAGACGACAAGTATAAACTGATAGCCACCGCTGCGGGATTTATTTTTCTTACCTACCTTATTTTGCCTACCCTTTGGCTGGTAAAACATGTGTTTGATGTGGCCATTCCTCAGAAACAGATCAACACATTCATTTGGGTTGGGTTTGCCATTTTGGGCTTGCGCCTCTTTAACAGTGGCCTTAATCTGTTTTTGAGAAACTCAAACATCAAAACCATTTCAAAATCAATCTTCAACCTACGCGAAGATTTGATGAAAAAGATATTTTCGTTTTCGCGGGCATTTTATACACGCGAGGATCTGGGCGTTTTACATGCGCAAATTGTACAGGACACCGAGCGTATCAGCCGCATGAACAGCACCCTGATTGCCGGTTTTTTCCCCTCGTTTTTCGTAACCATCGGCTTGTGCATTGTCCTGGCTTTTTTAAGCTGGTATTTATTTTTGATGATCCTTTTGTTTTTCCCTATACTTTATTTTACAAACAAATACATGGGTAAAAAGCTCAAACAGAAAGTCAGGGAATACAACCTAGCTTTCCAGGGCTTTAGCAAAGGGACGCTTTTTTTGATGAAGTTTATGGATTTGATAAAGATCCAGTCGGTGGAAGAAGAAGAACGCGACAAACACTCTTCGGTACTTTCCGATTTAAGAGATAAAACCAACGACAGGTCGTATTATCAGGCGTTTTATTCGCAATTTCAAAATGTGCTGGTGGGGCTTATCGGGATTTTGGTGATGGTAATTGGCGGTATTTCTGTAATAAAAAACGTGATGACTTTGGGTGAACTGATGGCATTTTACCTGGCATCTAACCAATTACAGGAAAAACTCAACAGTTTAAGCAGTTCGTTTACCAGCTTGATCACTGGAAACGAATCGCTGGTAACTTTATACAATATTTCGAGCCAGAATGAGGAAGAACCTTACCTCGGAACCGAAAAGATTGATTTTAAAGGAAATATCCGGTTTTCGTCGGTATTTTTCAAATACGACGAAACACCCGTTTTAAACGGCATCAGTTTCCGGATCGAACCCGACAAGAGTGTGGCGCTCATCGGGGATAACGGGGCCGGAAAGTCAACCATCATTAACTTGCTTATTGGGTTTTACAAGCCACAATCGGGATTGATTTATGTTGATGAGAAACTTGTTGACAACATTGATTTTAAACACTTCCGCAAGCAAATCGGAATTGTTTCGCAGCATCCACCGCTCATTCCGGGCACCGTTCGTGAAAATATTTTATACGGCAGCACCGGGATTTCTGAAAGCGATTTATTGGAAGTTTCAGAGCTTTCGCTTGCACACCAGTTTATTCAAAAACTGCCAGCCGGTTACGAAACTCAGATTGGCGACAACGGCGTTCTGCTTTCGGGCGGCGAACGCCAGAAAATTGCCATCGCCAGGGCTTTGCTCCGCAAGCCTGGTTTGCTGATCCTCGATGAACCTACAAATCATCTCGACAATATGGCCGTGAAAGAAATTATGATAAATATTAAATCGCTTAGCTGCAATCCGGCAATCCT
>CAIYZW010000161.1 GCA_903930725.1 uncultured Bacteroidota bacterium | reverse complement strand
TTTATGGATAGAATCTGATAGGAATTCTTCATAAAGGAAGAATTACTTTATTCGGGGGCACTACAATCTAATTAAATGGAAAATGAAAGGAATTGCTGAATTGAATTATTTGAATAATTCAATTTTCAAAAGCAAATTACCAGCTTCCACCAGCGCCGCCACCGCCAAAGCTTCCGCCGCCAAAACCACCAAAACCTCCTCCGCCACCACCGCCGAATCCGCCAAAACTGCCGCCGCCTGATGAAAAATCGTTCCATTTTCCAGTATGCCGGTTGCCAAGTTGGTTGGCCAGAAATAAGGCCGTCCAGAAAGGCAGGCTACTTCCGCTTCTGCCGGCAACAGAGCGCATTCCACGCTTTCCGCCCAGCAGTTTCACAAAAACGATAATGATGATTACAAAAGGAATTAAAAAACCAATGGTGCCGCCTTTGGTTGGTTTGTTTCGTTTCGAATATTGGTCTGCCGTAAACTCGTTGGCAGTAAGTTTCATCAAAATGTTGGTACCTGCATCAATCCCTTCAAAATAGCGGTTTTCACGAAAATAAGGAATCATCTCGTCCTCGATTATTTGCTTGGCAGTAATATCAGGAACAACTGCTTCGAGACCGTAACCTGCCGTTATAAATGCTTCTCCTCCAGAAGTTTCAGTTTTTGGCTTAACAAGAACTACAACCCCGTTATTTTTTCCTTTGTAACCAACACCCCATTTTTCGCCCAACAAATCAGCAAACTGGGCTTTGTCGTATTCGCCAAGCGAATTCACCAAAACCACTACGATTTGCGTGGAAGTACTGTCGTTGAAGGCGACCAATTTCGATTCGAGTTGCGCAGTTTCACCGGCACTAAAAGTTCCGGTAAAATCATTCACCAACCTCGGTGGATTGGGGCGGGCAGGGATTTCATCGGCAGCAATAAGCATGTTGCCCAAAAGCATGAACATGAAAGTTAAAATCAGAAACCCACTTTTTTGTATGTTTTTCATCTAATTTTTAAATTAATTTGGCCCAAACGAAACATCATCAGGAAGTTCATTAACGTCGTCTTTTTTATAAGGGAATGATTTTTTCAGATATTCGCCAGTGCGCGTAATACCATAAATCAATCCTTCAGCAAAGCGGTTTTCTCTGAAATAATTAATCATCTCAGCATTTAAATCGTCCCAATAAGTTTTTGGTACCACGGCATTTACGCCTGCATCGCCAATTACAGCAAATTTCCTGTTTTTTAAAGCCAGATAAAACAGAACGCCGTTTCGCAGCTCGGTTTGGTGCATTCCGAGTTTCTCGAAAATGTAGGCTGCTCTGTCCATTACATCGCCGGTGCAAACTTTTTCGAGATGAACCCTGATTTCGCCCGATGTATCGAGTTCTGAATTTAAGATAGCTTGTTTAATATCGTCAAGCTCTTGTTTTGCAAGGTATTCCACGGTTAAATCAATTTGTGTTTCTGGCATTGTTTAAAATTTAAGATGGGAAAAATCAGAATTTAACTTCAGGAGCTTTTTCGGCGCCGGCAGCAGCTTCAAAATAGGGTTTTTGCTCGAAGCCAAACATGTTGGCGTAAATGTTTTTTGGAAAACTTTTGATGTAAACATTGTAGGCACGTGTGGTTTCGTTGAATTTGCGCCGTGCATTGGCGATACGATTTTCGGTACCTTCGAGTTGAGCCTGAAGGTCGCGAAAATTCTGGTTGGCTTTTAAATCGGGATATTTTTCGATGGTCACCAAAAGGCGGCT
>CAIYZW010000160.1 GCA_903930725.1 uncultured Bacteroidota bacterium | reverse complement strand
GATATTCGATAATTTTTTCTTTTGGATTGAAAGGTTTTAGATCGTCGAGGCCAAGCGATTTTATCGCAATTTTGATGATCTCTTCGTCGGAAACTCCAACCGAGCGTTCCTGTTTTTTGAGGAAATATTTTCCGGCATCAATCATGGCTTTTAAAGGAATCAATCCGACCAATTCGGAGCCGGTAACGCGGATTCCGCGTTCGGCGGCCTTTTTACTGGCTTCTTCAAAAGCAACATGCACGGGCGTTACACTGATGTTGGTAAGGTTGAGCGAAATTTGCGCAATGCCATATTCCTCGATGAACCAGCCAATTCCTTTCACCGATTTCAATGTGCCGGGCGTAAAAACCTGGTTTCCCTTTTCGTCTTTCATAATTTTACCTGTGATGGGATTTCCTTCACGTTTTACGCGGCCTTTTTCGCGAATGTCGTAAGCGATGGCGTTAGCGCGGCGTGTTGAGGTAGTGTTAAGATTTACATTGTACGCAACTAAGAAATCCCTTGCACCAACGGCAGTTGCACCTGATTTTTCGTTGAATTTTGCCGGTCCGAAATCAGGTTTCCATTCGGGTTTTTCAATTTTCTCAGGTAAACCTTCATATTCACCTGAGCGGCAGAAAGCGAGATTGCGGCGTTCGGTTGTGAATGCGGCGCTTTCGTAACAATACACCGGAATGGAGAGTTCTTCGCCGATCCTTTTTGCCAACTTACGGGCAAACTCAACGGTTTCCTCCATCGTAATATTCGAGACAGGCACAAGCGGACAAACATCGGTGGCACCAAAACGTGGGTGCTCGCCTTTGTGTTTGCGCATGTCAATTATTTCGGAAGCTTTTTTAACAGCCCTGAAAGCCGCTTCGATAACCACTTCGGGCGAACCCACAAAAGTTACCACCGTGCGGTTGGTGGCTGCACCCGGGTCAACATCAAGTAATTTTACACCGTCAACGGTTTCGATCTGGTCGGTGATTTGTTTGATAATTCCCATATCCTTGCCTTCGCTGAAATTGGGAACACATTCGATTATTTTATTCATTCAGAAAACCTTTTAGTTTAATCAGTAATCATCTTAATTTGGCCGGCAAAAGTAACCAAGCCTTTTGAAATAATATATTTTGAAGAATGAAATTTGAAGGTTTCGTCAACATTTATTGCTGCCAAAAATCCCAAACGATAAAATCGCTCCAATTTGGCACCATAACAGTATAAAATTACATGCCAGCATTGCCCATTGAGCTAACATGACGGGGCAATTTCAGTCATCTGAAAGTTAAAAAACATCAAACCCGAAATATCATCAACCTTTTTAAAGATTTAGCTTTATTGGACATCAATAAGCTCGACATCGAAAACGAGGGTTGAATAAGGTGGAATAATTCCCATATCGCGCTCGCCATAAGCAAGAGCCGATGGAATAATCAAAGTTGCCTTTCCGCCAACATTCATCAGGGCAATACCTTCGTCCCAGCCTTTAATCACCTGGCCAACACCTAATGTAAATGCGATAGGCTCGTTCCGGTCGTAGGATGAATCGAACTTTGTTCCATCAAGTAAGGTTGCCGAATAATGAACCACTACATTTTTACCGGCTGTAGCTCTAACGCCTTGTCCGGCCAGAGTTTCGAGATAAATCAGGCCGCTTTCGAGAGGTGCTGCCGTGATATTTTTTTCGATAAGATAATTGGCGATAAGCATACTTTCCTGATTCTTCCTTGTTTCGATGATCATGGCTGCTTTCGACTTTTCGTCAGCAGCATTTTTTAAGCGATCTTTCTCTGAGATGGTTCCTGATGGATCACCACTGGAGCTAAAATTCACTCTGCCACTGCCGATTTGTTCTGGAACCAGCTTTTTTGAAACTACCTTACCCTGATCGAAAATAATGTCATAACCATCAAGTGAGGCCAGGCCGGTGAAAGTGCTTTGCTCGTTTTCATTTTCGGGTAAGACGCCGTTGCCCACGTAAATTCCGCCAAAAGCACTTCTGTTAACAACATCGTTCATTGCCAGCAGCGAAATCACCTTTTCGCATCGAAGACCCGGTACAATTTTTTCGCCGGCAGCCATGCATTCATTCTTGCGGATTTCGATTTTCCGGGCTTGTTCGGCCTCAAATTTTTCCAGGTCTGCCATTCGTTGTCTTGCTATCTCCGAATATTTTCCATCAGGATATTTCGTGAGGAATTCCTGATAGGCAGCAATGCTGTTTGAATCCTGTGTTTTTTGCCATGTTTTTTTTGATTGACAGAAAGCGGAACTCGAAACAAGCATAAAAATAACGACGGTAAAAATTAATCTATTCATTTGTTTACATTTAAATTGCCTACTCTTTTACAGGTTTTTCGGCGTGCACCTTTTTATTGATGGTCATTAATAAATTAACCGATCAGCGGTTATACTTTAAAACAACAGCCCAAAAGTACAATAAGCAGTTTGAATTTTAAGGAAATTCCTTTCCGAATAAAAGCGGTCGACGATGGATTTACTAAGCAAAGTGCCGTGTTTGCTTCGTCCATTTGCCGTAAATAATTACCTTCGTTCGGTTTTTTTAATCAGATGAAGCAAAAACTAAAGACATTTTCGGAATTTGCCAAATGGCTGCTCCCGCTTGAGGTTGAATACCTTAGATATGTGGAGCAGCTACAGGATGCCGAATTAAAGGCAGTCCTCGAAAAAATTGCGGCTTTCAATAAAAACAGCAAACTTAAATTTGATGAAGGCATTGATAAACGAAAATATTCTTACCTCAAAAACTGGATTATCAGGAAGTTGGATGCCGTTGATGTTGATAAAAACCTATTGCTGCTTGCGCATCTCGACAAAAAAGTGATGACCGACACACTCCTCCCTGACGATGAAAAGCAAATTCTGAATATCATCAAAAACCAGAAGGATTTACCCTATTATTTTATGCGGATTTATGAGCTGGTGCTCGATTATCAATCTTTTCTGCTCATCAGGGTGCGCCACCAGTACGGCGAAATTGTGGCCGCTTATCTCGAAAAAAATAAGGAAGCCTACGAGCGCTCCAAGATGATTTTTGGCCGTCTGAGCGAGGCCACGCGCGACATCATCAGCCAGTACGCCTTTCATAAATCAGAATCGCAAAAGTGGGAGAGTTTTCTTAAAGAGGTTTTTTTTGATGAGTCGCTCGACGGGCTGAACCGGTATTACGCCATCGTTCGGCTTACCTTCCTGTATTACAATTACAACCGCCTCGATCAGATTGTTTCGTTGTACGATTATCTGGATGGCGAGTTTGCAAAAGGCAGGTTTTATTCGCGAAGGATTTTGCTTAATTATTACTCCAACCGACTTATTTTGCACGCCAAACTCAGCGAAAACGAAAAAGCCGTTTATTACGGGAATCTGTCTATTTTAGATAAAGGTAGCGATTACATCCACTATCTCAATAATTTATGCTCGGTTTTGCTAAAAAGCAAACAGCAAAAAACGGCGCTCGAACTTCTTCAAAAATCAATTCCCGATCTTAAAAACACCATCAGTTATCACAACCGTGTGGGCTTTGCCTCGTTGTTTATCAAAAGTTTAAGTGCCAACGGCAAGGCTGCCGAAGCCGAGAGTTATGCTTCGTCGTTTTATAAGGCTTTTAAGGATAAAATCATGCTCAACCGTTGGCATACCTTTTTCTCGGCTTACCTCCAGGCTATGTTGCTGCAGGAAAAATACCAGCAGGTTGTTTTTATCTGCCGCCGGCAAAAAATTATGGACCGCGAAAAGGATTACAGTGCCCGGCCGGCATACATCCCAACTATTTCGTGGTATTATAACCTGTCGCGCTACAAAACCGGACAGATTGACTTGCCCGAACTCAGGGCTGTGATTGAGGAATCATCGAAGCGGTTCATTAACCAAAACGCCATTTCCGAATTAAAAACCGAAATCGGACATCATGTGCCTGAGCTGTTTAAATGACAATAGTAACGGATTTTGAAGGTTTCATCTTTTCAACTGATCAAAAGGAAAAGTACCTCTATCGAAAAGGCGGCGGCCTTTTACCGAAAAGGCGGCGGCCTTTTACCTAAAAGGCGCTGGCCTTTTACTCAAAAGGCGGTGGCCTTTTACTCAAAAGGCGGTGGCCTTTTACTCAAAAGGCGCTGGCCTTTTTAAAACCAGGCATTGGGCTATTGTTTAAAAGGTTTCACCTTTGGCAAAGGTGAAACCTAAATATTCCAAGGTTCCTTCGCTAGTT
>CAIYZW010000159.1 GCA_903930725.1 uncultured Bacteroidota bacterium | reverse complement strand
CCGATTATAAGATCGTCATGGAATTCATGGCGAAGGGTTCTCTGTCTCAAGTTTTAATGGGCTCTATGAAGATCTCTTGGGTGATTCGCTATCGTATCGCTTTGGATATTGGTTCTGGAATGCTGTTTTTAAAAATAATGTAAGGCTCAAACACGGTGAAGTAGCATATCTTTATGTTCCAACAGGTTCGGGTTTTGAAGATTTACGAGCCAACATCCTAAAAAACAATTTCCTGAAAAACAGCAATAGCTTTTTCTGGGTTGCCGAACGGAAAAACCTCAAAAACCACGTCTATGCCGGTCGTTACGAAATCAGGGCCGGAATGAACAACAACGACTTAACCAACATGTTAAGGTCGGGAAAGCAAAAACCGCTTAACCTTATTTTTAATAATATCCGCACCAGCGAACAACTTGCCGGAAATATCTCCCGGCAAATTGAAGCCGACTCAGTTTCGATTATCCGGTTGATGAAAAACAGGGAGTTTTTGAAGAAATACGACCTTAATCCCGAAACTGCCCGAACGATTTTTATCCCCAACACCTATGAGTTTTATTGGAACACCGATGCGACAAAATTCTTTAACAGGATGTATGATGAATACATCAAGTTCTGGAATAATCAGCGGAAAAACAAAGCTAAGTCTCTCGGAATGAGTATTTCAGAAGTTTCGATTCTGGCCTCAATTGTTGACAAGGAAACCAATCAAAACGACGAAAAACCGCGTATTGCGGGCGTTTACCTCAATCGTTTAAACGACAACTGGAAACTTCAGGCCGATCCAACAGTAGTTTTTGCTGTTGGCGATTTTGAAATGAAAAGGGTGCTGAATATTCATCTCGAAGTTGATTCGCCTTACAATACATACAAATATGCCGGTTTGCCTCCGGGACCGATTTGTCTGCCCACCATTGCCGGGATTGATGCAGTTTTAAATGCCGAAAAACATGGTTATTATTATTTTGTAGCCAAACCCGATGGGTCGGGACATCATCATTTTGCTAAAACTTACAATCAACATCTTAATTTTGCCCGGCAATTTCATCAATCGTTAAATGAACGGAAAATTAAAAAATAGAAAACAGAAATGAATAGAAATATCGTAATTAGTTTATTATCAGTAATTTTGATGGTGGTTGCATTTTCTTCATGCAAAGATAAAAAAGCCGAATCTCAAAAGCTTGTAAAACAGGGAATTGAAAAAATTTATGAATCACGCTTTGCAGAAGCACTCGAACTATTTGATAAAGCGATAAATACAGATAAAAGTAATCCAGAAGCTTATTTTTTTCGGGGCAATTCTTACATGAATTTAAAGGATTTTGCCAAAGCCATCGAAAGCTACACCAAAGCCATCGAAATAAAACAGGATTACACCGAGGCCTTTTACAACCGCGGCCTGGTAAAATCGTACATGGGCGAACGGAATTTTGCCTGTGAGGACTTTTTAAAAGCCGAATCGCTCGGCAAGAAAAATATCGAAGATTTGACCAAATGGTGCAAATAATCGTTGATTAAAACTTAAATTTGCACATCGTTAACTTTACTAAAACTACAGAACCATGGGTTTAAAATGCGGAATTATCGGGATCACCAATGTTGGAAAAACTACCATTTTCAACTGTATCTCCAAAACAAAAGCACAGGCATCAAATTTTGCCTTTAGCACCAACAAGTCAAACATCGGGATGATTGATGTGCCCGACGAACGGCTTCACAAAATTGATGCACTTATAAAATCTGCAAAGGTAGTTCCTGCAACTGTTGATATTGTTGATATTCCCGGATTGGCCAAGGGTTCCAGCCATGGCGAAGGTGTAGGTAATAAATTTTTGGCCGACATCCAGCAAACCGATGCAATTATTCATGTTTTAAGATGCTTTGACGATGTAAACCTGCCTCATGTCGAAGGTTCCGTTGACCCGGTTCGCGATATGGAAATTATTGATCTCGAGTTACAGGTTCGCGACCTGGATCTTGTACAACGTAAAATACACCGACTCGAAAAATTGGTAAAAACCGGCGAAAAAGAATACAAGCACGGCATTCAGATTTTGGAAGGGCTGGCAGCTCATCTCGAAAACTTTGGCAACGCCAGAGATTTTGAAATTGACCCCGACGATAAAAAGCGCGTTATTGACGACATGTACCTCCTCACCGACAAACCAAT
>CAIYZW010000158.1 GCA_903930725.1 uncultured Bacteroidota bacterium | reverse complement strand
CACAACCTTGTGTTTACGACACAAATAACCTCTGAGCTCGAAAATTTTACCAGTCATATTTATCTTACTGCCTTTGCTCCGGAGCTTGTTCTTGCCGGCTACCAGATCGAAGATGGCAACAATGGTGTTCTGGAAGCCGGAGAAACTGCGACAATGATTCTTTCTGTTGCCAATAATGGGAACGCTGATGCATTTGATGTTGTCGGTCTTATCACCTGTACCGATCCTTACGTTACGGTTTCCACAACCACAACACAACCCTTTGGAAATCTTCTTCCGGGAGCCACAGCTTCAGCAAATTATACGGTTAGTGCAGCCGCTAATACGCCTTTTGGGCATACTGCGCATCTTATCCTCGATCTGTCAGCCAGCATGGGCATTAGTCAGCAGGATATTATCGAAATTAACTTTGCCGACTATTGTGAGGCAACAACGAATGTCCAGGACGAATATATTCAGAAGGTGGTTTTTGCCGAAATTAACAATGCCAGCGGCTGGCAGGGTGGTGTTGCAAATTATACCGACATTACCGCGACACTCGGGTCGGGAATAGCGGAAACAATGACCATCACCAACGGAACTCCCTGGGCAAGCGATTATGTTAAAGTCTGGATAGACTGGGACATGAACAGGGAATTTGGTGGTGCCAACGAAACATATTCGCTTGACAATATTGGTGGAACAGGTGCTTTATTCGAAGGAAATATTACGCCTCCTGCAAACCAGGCAGCCGGCACATACAGAATGAGAATCCGGATGACGTACAGCTCAACCCCCGAACCTTGTGGCAATTCGACTTATGGCGAAATCGAAGATTACACCGTGATTATCATCGGAATTAATGTAAACTTTACTGCTGATGTAACTACACTTTGCCAGGATGGTCAGGTCCAGTTTTCTGATAATTCAACCGGAGGAGCAATCTCATGGAGCTGGACTTTTGAAGGTGGAACCCCGGAAACCTCCACCGCGCAAAACCCGCTGGTGACTTATAATACAGCCGGAATTTATGATGTAACCCTTGTGGCGGACAACGGCACAGGAAGCAGTTCGATAACAAAAGCCGAATACATCACCGTAAATCCAAAACCTGCTGAAGCTTCGGCTATTACAGGAAGTAACCAGGGATGCCAGGGCTTTTCCGGAATTTACACTGTTGACCCAATAAATTTTGCTACAACCTATGTTTGGATACTCGATCCTCCGAATGCCGGCACAGCGCTGCAAAACGAAAACACACTGACTATAAACTGGAGTGACATTTATACTGGTGGAGCAACCATAAAAGTTTGTGGCGTTAATAGCTGTGGAGATGGTGTATGTTCGGAAGATTTCCCGGTTATCGTTCAGAACTGTACCGGGACTAACGAAAGTTATCAGAATACCTCTGTAAATATTTATCCAAATCCGGCAACGGGCAATTTTACGGTCGAATTTAACGCCAGCGATATCGTTGATCTTAAACTCATCAATACTTTGGGTGAAGTGATTTATCAGCTCAATAATGTTAAAACAGATGGTTACTTCACCAAAAACATCAATGTAAATGGATTGAGTGAAGGTGTTTATTATCTTAAAATTGAAGGAAATATGCTCAACATCCTCAAAAAGATCGTGATAAAAAAATAGTACCGTATTTTTTGGTGATAATAAAAAGGCTGCCATGAGAGAATGTCTCTGGACAGCCTTTTTAATTTTGAGAATCCGGCGGTGAATTCATGGATCAGATTCAATAACCGGAGTAGCTTTTGTAGAATATTGATTTTTCCGGAATTCGCACAAAGTCTTGCAGAGACGAAATTATGGTAGAAAAAACAAAATACAGTCTCGTAGAGGCGCCATTATAAGGCACAAATATTTTGCATACCCAGGGCATTTGGCCAAGATCAATCAATTTTCCATTCATTTCAAGCATGATTCAACCATTTCAACATTTATCCCAAACAATCCTTGCTATTCACAAAAATCAAACATAGCTTTGCTGCTTCTTTAAATTAAAGATCAATAAATTAATCCGACCCTGATGGTTACAGTTTACAAAATGCCGCCAAAAAACCAATTCCAGTCCGGGAAAAGTTTTGAGTTTATTAAAACCCTGAACCAAAACAACCCACAACCCATTACCACGACTAACTTTACCAGCGATTGCCTGTTTGTTGATTTAGGTAAGGAAAGTTGCCACGGTAAAACCAGCACTTCGGTCGGTCCCAAAATCCTTTATGATGTTTCAATAAAGCCAATTGAAAAACTTATTGCTTGTACTGGTGATTTTGAATACTTTAGATCTAATTTTGAAATTGAAACTGCAAAAAGTGACAGGTTTATGACGATATTTGCTGGTTCGCGGTAATTTTAACAGAGACGACAATAACATTAAAAATATGAACGACAATACAATCGACAGTTTAAAAGAGGCACTAAAGTACTCTCCCGACAATAATCCTTTAAGGCAATTATTGGCTGAAACCTTGCTGGCATTGAACAGGCTTGAAGAAGCAGAGATTGAATTTTCGACACTTCTTAAACTAACCAACGACACAAAAGCACAGGTTGGGCTTGCAAAAGTGTTTTTCAAAAAAGGTAGCTACTCGGCCTGCAATGTAATTTTGGAGGAAATCATCGAAAATGGAACCAACGACATAAATGTATTTACCCAATACGCAAAAGGGTTATTGAAAGAAAATTCGACAGCAAAAGCAATCGAAGCCTACAAAAAAGCCTTATCCATTGATCCAAAATACTTCGACGAAGAACTCGACAGCCAATTACGGCTAAGGGCAAGTAACGAATCTATCGATACAGATGAAGAACCCGACAGCCGGTTTTTTCAAAAACCAAATATCAATTTTGATGATGTTGGTGGCATGGAATCCGTAAAAAAAGAAATAGAACTCAAAATTATCAAGCCTCTTACCTATCCTGAACTTTACAAAGCATATGGTAAAAAAACCGGTGGTGGTATTTTGCTTTATGGTCCACCGGGTTGTGGTAAAACATTCATCGCTAAAGCCACAGCCGGACAAGTAAATGCAAAATTTTTAAATGTTGATCTGAATGACATCTTAGATATGTGGATAGGCAACAGCGAGAAAAATCTGCACGAAATTTTCGAATTAGCCCGCCACAACACGCCTTGCGTTTTGTTTATTGATGAAATTGATGCCCTGGGAGCAAGCAGAAGTGACATGAAACAATCGAGCGGCAGGCACCTGATCAATCAATTTCTTCAGGAATTGGATGGGATCAATAGCACAAACGAGGGAGTGCTGATTATCGGGGCAACAAACACCCCATGGAACTTAGACCCTGCATTCAGGCGGCCCGGCAGATTTGACAGGATTGTTTTTGTGCCACCACCAGATGTTACAACAAGGGAAGCCATCCTGAGATTGAAATTAAATAACAAACCCACAGGAACGATAGATTTTCAAACCCTTGCAAAGAAAACCGAAAATTATTCAGGTGCCGACCTTGATGCAATAATTGATATTTCGATCGAACAGAAACTCGAAACCTCATTTACCGACGGTATTCCAAAACCAATCGGGACTAACGACTTGATGAGTGCCTTAAAGAAGCATAAACCAAGTACTCAGGAATGGTTTGCAACCGCAAAGAATTTTGCAATGTTTGCAAATGATTCCGGACTTTACGACGACATTTTATCGTACCTGAAAATAAAAAAATAACATGAACGAAGACTACAGGTTATCAAAAGTTGAAATTTTATTTCAACAAAAAAAATTTAAAGAAGCTGAAAAAGTTCTTTCTGACTTGCTTTCAGAGGATTCAAACAATATTCATTACTTGTCGTTACTTGCCGAAATATACCTGCGACAAGACAAAAATGATTTAGCAAACAGCATCATTAACAGGGCTATCGGGCTTTCGCCGGATACACCGAATTTATTCTATATCAAATGCCTCATTTCAATTCAGCAGGAAAGGTTGAGCGATGCCGAAAATCATATCAATCAAGCCATTAAAATGGATCCTTATGATGCTGATTATTTTGCTTTGCTGGCGAAAATAAAACTCGATCGTAAACAATTTGATGATGCTCTCGAAACTGCCAACCAGGCTTTAGCGATTGATGCGGAAAACTTGCTGGCCCTCAATACAAGAAGCACGACATTAATAAAGCTAAACCGAACCGAAGAATCGTTTGAAACCATCGAAGGTGCATTACGAAATGACCCGAACAATGCTTACACCCATGCAAATTATGGTTGGGTCCTGCTCGAAAAAGGCGAGCATAAAAAGGCAAGGGAACATTTTAAAGAAGCATTACTAAACGACCCAACATTTGGCTATGCTCAATCAGGCATGATTGAAGCGCTCAAAGCAACCAATCCTGTGTACCGGCTTTTCCTGACGTATTCCTTTTGGATGAGCAATCTAACTTCAAAATATCAGTGGGGTGTAATTATAGGATTTTATATTGGCTTTAGATTATTGAGAGCATTGGCTCGTAATAACGAAGCACTTCAACCTTATCTAACTCCATTGATTATTGTACTTGCGCTGATGGCATTTTCGACCTGGGTAATTACTCCAATAAGTAATTTATTCTTACGGTTCAACAAATACGGACAGTTGCTGCTCGATAAGAAAGAAAAGATGAGTTCAAACTTTGTTGCTTCAAGTTTAGGATTATTTGCTGTTGGACTATTCCTGTATTTTGCCTTATCTGACGATAGGTTTTTAACAATTGCTGTTTTTGGGTTTGCCATGATGTTGCCGTTAAGCCTCATGTTTTCGCCTTCGAAGTATAAAAACGCCTTTATGAACTATTCGCTGGCTATGGCTTTTGTAGGTATCATTGGAATTGGCCTCACATTTATTACAGGCGAAGTATTCAATATGATGACTGTTGTTTTCATTTTTGGTTTTATTGGTTTCCAATTTTTTGCGAACTACCTGCTCATCAAAGCGAGCAACCAATAACCCGGGATTGAAAAGCTATTGCCCATAAACAGGGCTTCATGCGTGGTGGCACAACCTGGCATGAAGACCATAATTTCTCCACGCTGTTGCTTGTCTTGCGGATTAGTAAAACATCGAACAAAAGCTTTAGCGTACCGGCATTATTGCAGAAATGCATCAAAAAATCAGCTACATCTTTTTAACGATAAAACCTGACAGCGTCAGCAGGATCTGTCAGCGTTTAAAGTTCACAGATTGAGATTAAAAAACCGGCTTCATCTTTTAACAATAAAGCCTGATAGCGTCCGCCAGCCGGCGGACCTGTCAGCGTTTAAAAGATAAAATGAAATCAATCGCCCTCTGGGTTTAAAAGAAACGTTGATTTCCTGCATGATTAAAAACCATCGCAAAAAACCAGTAATAAAAGCCCTTTCGTAAAAAAAAAGAGCTTTCTTAACATGGATCGGAAAACAAAATCACTACTTTTGAATTAAATTTATCCAGTGTTTGCTGGATGTAATTAAACGAAAAATGTATGTGGAAAACTGTTACAATGGAATGTAAGTGGCGGTTCGCCTTGCAAACATTAGCGTTAAGCAAATTTCCGTTACCTGATGGACATTTCAGCTTTACCTCTTTTTCAGCTAAAACCATAACCGTAACTGGCAATCCATTTCATAATATCAGAATTCAAAAAATCACCCAATGAAAACGAAAACATCAATATTTGTTATTACCCTTTGTTTTTTGCTAAATCCGGGGTTTGCACAAAGTTTCATAAAAGGGTTTCAATCGGTCGAAGAAATGGTTTCGATGGACGGAATACTTTATCTGGTGCCGGATGATGGAATACACGGTAAAGAATTATGGCGCAGTGATGGAACCTTTGAAGGAACATTTCTGGTTAAAGATATTTGCGAAGGCTACCAGGGGTCCAATCCAACAAATCTGATTGTTTATAAAAATGAAATCTATTTTGCCGCCAACGACAACTTGCACGGTACCGAATTATGGAAATCTGATGGAACTGAGGCGGGAACAGTTATGGTTGCAAATATAAAACCTGATACCGAACCCTATAATAACGGTTCCCTTCCTTCAAATTTTACACTTTACAATAACCTTCTGTTTTTTACAGCCTCTGACGATGGAAACGATAATGATATTTGGAAAACGAATGGAATAAATGCCGGGACGGCAAAGGTACATGAAACCAATTCGATTAATGTTGCAGAGTTAACCGTGGTCGGTGACAATCTCTTTTTTGTTTACTATTACGGACCGCGTCAACTTTGGAGCTATAACGACATTTCAGGAATTGCCACCGATATATTTGTTGATGATTATTATGAGATTGCAGAGCTT
>CAIYZW010000157.1 GCA_903930725.1 uncultured Bacteroidota bacterium | reverse complement strand
TTCGGTAGGCAGAAAAACCGAAAAAAGGCTCCCTTGCCCCTCCACACTTTCGACTTTGATAAAGCCGTTATGCAATTGGAGTAATTCACGCGTAAGCGCCAATCCTATTCCTGCGCCAAACTCGGTTGAACTGGCTGTTTGGTTGAGGCGGTAGAAACGTTCAAAAATCTGTTCCTTTTTATCTTCCGGAATCCCGGCACCGTTATCCTTCACATCAATACGGACGAATTTGCCTTCGGTTTTTCTTTTCCCGGTTGGATCATTTTTAAGATGTTCCGGAAGGAAATCAGTGTTAACTGATATTTCGACAAAACCACCTTCGGGCGTGTATTTTAAAGCGTTTGACAAAAGGTTTGTGGTTACTTTTTCGAGAATATCGGCATCGAAAAATGTGTTGATTTCCTGTTCGGGAAAATGAAGATTCAAGCTGATCTTTCTCTTTTCTGCCAATAGTTCAAACGACCCTGCAATACCCTTGAGTGGAATCTGAATATCACCCTCAACGAGATGAATTACCTGACTTCCGCTGTCAATCTTTGTAAATTCAAGTAATTGCTCGTCCAAAAACAACAACCTTTGGGCATTTCTTATAATTAAATCGAGCCAGGGTTTGTCTTCAGGTTTTGCAGTTTGCTTTAACTTTTCGGCCGGACCAAGCATCAGGGTAAGCGGGGTGCGAAACTCGTGCGAGAGATTGGCAAAAAACCGTGACTTCATTTCGTTGATTTCGCTGAGTTTTGAAGATAATTTTTTGGAAATCAGCGACCTGTAATAAAAGAAAAGTGCAAGAGCCAAAAGGGCAATAAACAGACCAAGAAACAAATTAAACCTGGCTTTAAACGTCTGAATTTTAAGATCCTGCTTGTTTTTATCAATCTTTAAAGAAGTGATTTCATTTTCCTTTTTCACCGACTCGTATTGCGCCTGAACTTCGGCCAAAGCTTTGAGATTGTTCTGAATGACGATGCTGTCGCTGAATTGCTTGTAAAGCACCTGATAACGATAGGCCTCTGTATAATTATTCTGCCCCCGATATGAATCAGCAAGCACCCTGGTGGCTTCGCTTAACAATTCAAGATCGTTGATTTGTCTGGCAACCCGTAAGCCTTCGTCAGCTTTTTGAACAGCTTTGTTGTATTTTCCATCCTTTTGATAATCGTTGGCAAGGTTTATACAACTACGGGCAATATCGAGCTGGCTTTTGTATTCCAACGAAATTTCGAGTGCTTTTTGATGATAAGTAATGGATTGAGCAAAGTCTTTGAGCGAATTATAGGCATTGCCAATGTTGCTGAGGCATTTCAAGATTCCTTTTTTGTCGCCCAATTGCTCTTTGATAATCAATGATTGCTGGTAAAATCCGATAGCTTTGATGTAATCTGACTTGCTCTCGTAAACAGTTCCGATATTCAACAGGTTAACTGAAGAGCCGAGTTGAAATCCGTTTGATTCATTTATTTTTAACGACAAATTATGATAAACAAGTGCCGAATCATATTGTTTCTGCGTACTATACATTAACCCAAGCCTGTTGTAAAGATGCGCCAAATTATCAGTCTTGCCGATAGCAAGATAAAATTTACGGGCTTCCATCATTCTGACAAATGAATTTTTAAAATCCTTCTTCAAAAGATACAGATTACCTGCTTCACTCTGGCAATCAGCATAGGCAATGCTGTCGGGCAAATTCAGGTAAATATCCTGAGCCTGCTGAATAATAATTAGGGCGCTGTCGTAATGGCCCTTCATCCTGAAGACCCCGCTTTTGTTGAACAAACCTTCGGCGATGCCTCTGGTATTTTTGTTTTTTTTTGCTTCTTCGATGCACCTTAAATTGTAATAAGCCGCCTTATCGATGTCGATCCGATAATATTCTTTATAGAGACTTTTGCAGAGATACCATCTGACCTTGCTGTCATCCGATTCTGATAATGCCTTTGTAAGGCTATCTATGCGCTGCTGATTCTGTCCTTGCAATACATTTGAAAACAGAATCTGCAAAACAAAAATGCCTTTTAACACATTTTGAAGCATCCCTACAACAGATAAGTTTTTTATACCAAAAGCCTGAGACATGAACATATTTAGTTATTCAGATTTCATTTTGTAAGCAAAGATAAAATTTATTAAAGCTAAACTAAGATTCTGCATCAAAATAATAAAATGAATTATCGGCTGTTGATAAAAGCTTAATTTGGGAAATGATGGAATTTCATCAAAAATACGGATAAATCAGGCTTTCGGATTTTGATGACAGTATTATTAGGATGCCCGTTTTGACGGGTGAATTGCCGATTTAAAAC
>CAIYZW010000156.1 GCA_903930725.1 uncultured Bacteroidota bacterium | reverse complement strand
GGGGAGGTAACTTTTACTTTCAAAACCCTCCGGAAGCAAATTGATTCCTTGGTTTTCTCGGTTCCTGAAATCAAAATCAGCAACATAACTATAGATGGGAAAAATGCCGGTTTCAAAATGAAAGGTGACGATGTGGTTATTTTCCCTCCTTTTGAACTTGGCTGGCAAAAGGAGCATCATGTTTTTTTCGATTATTCTGCAAAACCTACTGATGGCTTGTATTTTATAGGTTGGAACGACCCAAATCAAATCAAACGAAAACAAATCTGGGCACAACGCCCAAACCACTGGCTGCCATACGCATCAGCAATTCTGACGGTCGAAATGGCTATAACTGTGGACGAAAATCTGAAAGTATTCTCGAATGGCGTTCGCGAATCCGTTATCGAAAACAAAGATAAAACCAAAACCTGGCATTACCGTATGAATCATCCGCATCCGTTTTTTTCAACCTGCCTGGTTATCGGTGATTATGATTTCAAATCTTTGACAACCAAGCGTGGACTGCCTGTCGAGCTATGGTATTACCCTGATTGGAGCGACCATTTTGAACCAGCTTATCTTTATCAAACCCAGATGTTCGATTTTTTTGAGGATGAATTTGTCTTCAATTATCCGTGGGAGCTTTACCGGCAGGCACCTGTGACCGATTATATGTATGGTGCCATGGAAACTACCACGTCAACGGTTTTTGGCGAATTTTTGATGGTTGATAAAAGAGGTTTTATGGGCCGGAATTATGTTAACGTGAACTCCCACGAATTGTCGCATCAATGGTTTGGAAATTATATTTCGCACCTCAAAACCAAAGATGTTTGGCTCACCGAGAGCTTTGCAACCTATTATGCCAAGAAATTTGAACAATCGGTTTTTGGTGAAGATTATTACCAGAATGTCCGGAACACGGAGCTTTTAGATACTTACGCAGCAGCAAAACGAAACAATTTTGGTGTGGGACATGCCTCTGGAGGGCGTGATCGTTTTTACCCGAAAGGCTCGCTGGTAATGGATATGCTGCGAAATGTGATGGGAGAGGAGGAGTTTAAACTTTCCATCAAAAATTACCTCGAAAGCTTCCCCTACCAAACTGCCGAAACCAGCGACTTCCTTCAAACCATCCGCAAAACCACCGGCCGTTCGATGGAATGGTTTTTCGAAGAATGGATTTATCGTGGCGGAGAGCCGGTTTACATGGTCAATTACGAAAAATTGACCAACGAAAAAGGAGTTCCAGAAACCAGAATTTATATCGAACAAACCCACGAAACAAACGATTTGATTGGCCTTTTCAGGATGCCCATTGATTTTGAGGTTTATTATAAAGATGGTTCCATTGACCGGAAAAACCAGTGGATTCAGGAGAAATTTGAAAAGGTTGTAATTCCAAATCCTGAAAATAAAGAAATTGATTTTGTGATTTTCGATCCTGACCGGAAAATCATCAAAAAGGTTGATTTTAAAAGGCCTTACCCGGAATTGGCTTCCCAGGCTTTAAAGGCCAAAAACATGATTGACCGCTACGATGCTTTACTTGCCCTGCGCGACTTTAGCATTGATTTGAAGAGGAATGACTTGCTGAAGGCTTATCAAAACGAAACTTTTCATCTTACCAAAATCGAAATCATTGCTCAATTATCCGAAGGCTGGGATACTGAAATAGAACGGCTTTTTAAAAATGCAATTAAAGATAAGGACGATAAAGTAAGGCTGGCAGTTTTACAAAATCTACCCCTTGTCACCGAAAACCTTCGTCCAGCCTACGAAACTTTGCTTTCAGATTCGTCATATTTAAATGTCGAACTTGCCTTGGAAAACCTCTGCAACTCTTTTCCTGATAGGGTTGAAGGCTATCTTGAAACCACCAAAAGCGAAACTGGCTGGCGTGGCAAAAATATTCGGATCAAGTGGCTCGAAATTGCTTTGGCGAATGGTAAAACCGAATATTTTGATGAATTAAAAAGCTATACTTCCGAAAGTTACGAATTTGAAACCCGGATAAATGCGATGGCAGCCATAAAAAAGTTAAATTTGCCGGATGAAATAATTGTCGGCAACATGTTGCAGGCGCTTTTCCATTGGAATTATAAAATCAGGAATTCGGCAAGTGAAAATCTGCTTTATTTTTATAAACAGGGAGCAACAAGGAAAATGATTGATTCGGTGATTTATTCAGGAAAATGGACTCCGGAGCAATTATCGAAGTTTCGGACTATTTTTGTTGACTGAAAAGGTGAACATTATTATAAAAACAGGGTTATTTAAATCAGGCTATTAATAAGTAAAGTTTAAGTTTATTGAACATTAAAACCTACTAGGTTTTCAAAACCTGTTAGGTTTTATTTCAGCTTTTATTTTTTTTACTTTGCTAGATACAGGATTGTTGAAACGAAATTTCTTAAACTAAAACATCAGATAAAAAACTATGAAAGCACTATTTACACTAATTTTTGGACTCCTCTTAGCTACTTTTTCTTTCGCTCAGATTTCTCCAGACAAATATTTTATCGCTTTTACCGATAAAAATAATTCACCTTTTTCCACCGAAAATCCGCAGGAATTCCTTTCGCAGCGGGCTTTGGAGCGGCGCGAACGGTACAATATTGCCATTGATGAACACGATTTGCCTGTGAACCCCCAATATCTTCAGGCTATCGCTGATATTGGCGTGCAAATCATCAATCCAACAAAGTGGCTCAATGGCGTAACCATTTCTACGAATGATCAATCAAAACTCAATGAAATTGCAAGCCTGCCATTTGTACTTAGCGTATTTAAAAATGTAGTTAAGCCCGAAAATAAGGTATTTCCCGAAATCCACGATCAGTTTTCGCTGAACAAACCTTTTGGAATGAATGAAGTG
>CAIYZW010000155.1 GCA_903930725.1 uncultured Bacteroidota bacterium | reverse complement strand
TCATAAAATTGCGTGATGTTCAGTCTGAAAAACCAACGCAGTCGGTTGGTTTTATTTCCTTCACCCCCTGGCCCTTTCAATCCGAAAATACCACTTTGCAAAAGCGATTTGGAATAAACAACACGGTTACTGCCGACGAATACATTCGTTTGGTGGCCATCAGCCGGATCATGTTACCGAATATTAGGCACATTCAGGCATCGTGGCTAACCGTAGGGAAAGATGTGGCACAGCTTTGCCTACATGGTGGCGCCGACGATTTTGGCTCGATTATGATCGAAGAAAATGTGGTTTCGGTGGCTGGCGCAAGTTACAAATTTGATGCAGCAGGCATCCAAAAAGCCATTGCCGAAGCGGGTTTCTCACCCTACAAACGAAACCAGAAATATGAGGAAGTGGGTTAATGTGTCAGATGTTTCGAAAAATAGCTGCAAAACGCAAATGAATCTTTGCTGCGATTAGACGGTCGGGTGTGGTGTTCCTAAAATCGTTTGTTAAGTTTTTTAGGATTTCTGCTGTAATGAAATACAGCCAAAATATTAATAACTAATCCTTTTGTAGCAAATAAAGCGCTGAAAGGAAAACGAGCGAGATGAGCTTTCCTTACTTGCTTAATTTTGATTTTTGGAAATTGCTCCGGAGCGGTGGTAATTCTATCAAGGGGTTTTTCTAATTCGGTTAAAAACTCATTACCCAATCCTACTTTTTGTTCGTTATAAAAATCTTTTGATGCTTTGATTTCCTCCTCAGCAAGTTCCGAAACGATTAACTCAAACATTTTCTGTTTTCCCATTATTCCTGCATCAGATTTCGCTTAACTTCATCCCAGGACTTTCCGCTCCTTGGGTTTTTTAGAAAATTCTCGTAACGGCGATCCAATTCCTCTTCCCGTTCATGACTTAATTCGCCATGGTCATCAACAACTTTAAGGAAATCATAATCCTCCGACAGCGACAACAGCATGTTAATTATACTCTGTGATTGAGTTGATTCGTCGGATATTTGAAAAGTATAAATCATACCATTAATTTTTTCACAAATTTAACCATTAACTTTTACAAAAAGCAAATTCAGGTTTAATGCGGGCTTCACAGCGAAACCAGAAATATGAGGAAGTGGATTTTTGATGTTGGAAATTTCGAGCCAACCCAGGAATAAATTCAATTATTCGTTTACTTTTGCATCAGGCTATGGGGTTAGCCTTGAACCGCCGTCGCAAGCTGATAACTCCTACTTTATTATTGTTGTTTGCTTCAGCGTAATCTTCAGTTAAAATGATCAAAATTCTTCTCATAATTGGTACCGGCAGTTTTATTGGTGGCGTTTCACGATTTCTTACTTCGCGATACATCCAGAATCATTTTATCTCGGCATTTCCTTACGGCACCTTTGTTGTAAATATTTTAGGCTGTTTTTTGATTGGCCTGGTTTATGGGCTTTCCGAAAAGGGCAATATCATCAGTTCCGAATGGCGGATGTTCCTCACCGTAGGCTTTTGCGGTGGTTTTACAACATTTTCGACCTTTGCCAACGAAAATATTTCGCTCCTCCGTGATGGCGATTTCTTCTTCTTTGCGCTTTACACCAGCCTCAGTGTATTTCTGGGGCTGATGGCTGTTTATTTCGGCAATCTTGTAATCAAAATATTCTAACTATGGAAAATCAAGGTGAAGCAAAAATATTGCGGATTTATATCAGCAACACCGATAAGTTAAAACATACCCCCCTTTATGAGGTGATTGTTTTTGCTGCAAGACGCTATGGCCTGGCAGGTGCGACTGTTTTAAAGGGAACGATGGGTTATGGCTCGAGCAATGTAATTCGGTCGGTAAAATTTTGGGAGATCACCGAAAAGCTGCCAATCGTTATCGAAATTGTGGATGAAGCCGAAAAGATCGAAATGTTTACCGGAAAAATTCTGCCCTGGTTCGATAAGTTGCGCTACGGCTGCCTGATAACCGTTGAAGATGTGAAAATTTTACTTTTCAAACAAGGTACAAAAAAGGGCTTGTTTAATCTTTAAAGGTTAAATCCGGAAATAACACAAACCTTTTAAGTAGCCTTTTCAGATTATCTATTCAACGCATCCTTTAAAGCATTTACCGATGAGTAAATTCGATTATTAAAGTTGCCCTAATGCTGTTTTTTGAAATTGTGCCGCAATAATATAAACTGACCCGGGTTAGGTGCAGATTGACCTGGTTACGCAAAAACATCCCAAACTCTTCGGAGGACAGGGACACACCGGAACCGCTTTAAATGTTTTCACAACGGAATACTCCTTATTGTGATTTGCTTCAAATTGTGCGAAACCAGATGAAAAAACGAAAGGAATGATTAAACAGGTTATTGAATAATCAAACAAACAAACCGTCGTAGTGACGCGTTGCATGTCTTAGAGACGCGATGCATCGCGTCTCTACGACGACGTTATGACCATCATTTTAACCATAACAAAAATGGATAAATTCAAAAACAAATACCGTATCACATCTGCCCGATTACAAAATTGGGATTACGGTTCGCCTGGGTTGTATTTTATTACCATTTGCACCAAAAACCATGAATGTTATTTTGGTGATATTACCACCGTAGAGACGCAATGCATTGCGTCTCTACAACCCATGACGTCAATACAGACCACCAAAATCGGTCAAATCGCAGAAACCGAATGGTTAAAAACGCCTGAAATTCGTCCCGATATGAATATTGAATTGGGTGAATTTGTTGTTATGCCGAATCATTTTCATGGAATAATTATAATTGGGGGAAATAAATACAATAACGATTGTAGAGACGCCATGCATGGCGTCTCTACGACCACAATAAAAACACCCACAAAAAATAAATTTGGCCCTCAGATCAAAAATTTAGGTTCCATTGTCCGGGGTTTCAAATCATCGGTTACCACGTTCGCCACAAAAAACAACATTGTATTCGGGTGGCAGGAACGATTTCACGACCACATCATCCGCAGCCATGACGAATATTTACGAATTTCCAATTATATCATTAACAACCCGGCAAATTGGGGTAAGGACAAATTTTTTAAATAAACCCATTTCCAAAATACATACATCCGGCATCGAATGAATCCATGGTTTAATTGGTTGCGATTGTAATCGTGTGTAGGGGTGTGGTAATGGACGTGGGCGTGGGGATGGTAATGGACGTGGGGATGGTAATGGACGTGGGGATGGTAATGGACGTGGGGATGGTAATGGACGTGGGGATGGTAATGGACGTGGGGAT
>CAIYZW010000154.1 GCA_903930725.1 uncultured Bacteroidota bacterium | reverse complement strand
ATGAACCCGGGCAATATAATTCTTTTAAAATTAGCGCTTTAGAAAGATCCTGCACCGGCAGCGTGAACTCTTCGATATCTTGTTCGGAATGTTTTATCTTCAAAGGTCCGTTAAACAAACCTGTTGAAGCACTCCACGAAACGATTAATCCGCCGTTATCGAGGAATTTCAGGATTTTATCAAAACCAATTTCGCCAATTCCTTTTGTAAATTCAGGCGGATAGCTTGAAGGCGAATAGGTGCCGTCGAATGATTTGAATTTTCCTGTCATCAAAACATCGGGTTCTTCATCTGGAAAAACAATGACATCATACGATTTCTCCAACTCCGCCTTTTCAAAATCTCCGGGATGCAAAATCGTAAAAGGAATATTGTAGTTATCAAAAACATACCTGGTCCAACCAGCATCCATGTCGTGATACCACGATTCGACTAAAGCAATCCGTGGCACCGTAAATTCCGCAAGTTTAAAGTTTTTGGTACTCTGGATAAAAACAGGACTTGTGTTGCTGTTCTCCAAAATTTTGTTCATTTTTCTGGAATCGTTGCCTCCATCAGTTAAAATGACAAAACTGCCTTTTCTGATGATATTGCTATCTGATAAAAAATCCTCATCAATTCTCTGGACTTTTAAACCTAATCCAAAAGCCATAAAAGCCATTTTATAGGAAGTGTTGCAGTTTACATCAAAAATTACGGCAGCAGTATTTTCGGGGATTGTCAGACTTTTTTCCAGGTCTGGTGTCCAGGGTGCAAGATATTTCTCCAATTCTTCTGATCTGATTTTTATTTCATTGCTGCTCACACCTTTATGCAAAGGTAACGACCATGATGTAATATCGTAAGGTTTAATGATTTCGCTATCAATAGTATAGTGCCGAACCGGGTATTCCTGTACTTCCATCACTTCTTTAACAAAAGCCCTGAAAGGCTGGGAAAGTGGAACCACAAATGCTCCTGACTCATAATTTTTGCTTTCGATAATAACATTTTTAGTCAGTTTAAAAACATTTATTCCATGCTCGGTTAGCAGGCGGGCAAGGTCAATCCATTCACCCCTGTCATGCTGATCAGCAGGCAAAATGTAATAAAACGGGGCCTGTGTCTTCCCCAATTCAACCTGCTTTTTGCAAAGGGAGTTTCTGAATTTTAAAATCTCCACCTTGTTGGTCGCACATGTATTTAAAATCGAGTTCGTCGAAACAATCTCAAGTTTAACGATATCGCTTAATCTCCACCAACCTCCCGGCCACGGCAAAGGCATATTTGAACTTTTTTTGTACTCGGCAAGACCTTTACCACGAACAGTAATTTCGGATGGTTCGATAAATATTGGTGAAGCAATATTGCAGCTTGCAGCCTCTGTTAAAAAAGCATTTACATTTTTCCAGAGGCATGTTTCGGTTGAGCCAGGCCAGTAATTATCGAAAGCGTAGCGCTGAGCTACGCCGGAGCAACCTTCTTTTGTCAAATCCTTAATCATGTTGCTGCCAAAAACTCCGTTCCAGTTCCACAAACCTTCGTCAATATTTTCGGCAATCGGGTCGTGATTTGGTGGGACAAAATAGCGCACACCTGCACTGCCCATCTGGTGTTTTTCGACCATCACCTGAGGTAACCAGGTTTTGCTGGTAATCTCGGAAATTGCCCTGGTATCACTTTGCGTCAAAGTCACAAAATCTCGATTGTTGTCGTGACCCACGTATTTGTGGTAAACTCCCGGCATATCACAATCCTCGTATTTTGTTCCTTTATATTTCCGGTAATGCTCCACAATCATGTCCATCCCGTCGGGGTTGTGGTTTGGAACCATCATGTAAACCACGTCATCCATCCATTTCAATTTTGCTGGATCTTCGGTGGTGGCAAGATCATAAGCAATTAATGGTGCACTTTGCGTTGGTCCTATTTCGGTCGAATGCATCGAAAGTGTTGCAAGAAAAAACACCTTTCCTTTTTTGATAAGCATATCAAGCTCGTTTTCAGGAAGGTTTGGATCCAAAGCCAGGCTTTTGTTAATTTTTGCCAATTCATCCAGGTTTTTGATGTTTTCGTCGGAAGAAATAAAAAGGATGTACATCGGCTTTCCCAAGGGTGATTTGCCCATTTCACGCATTTCGAGCCTTGGTGAGGCCTCATCCAGCTTTTGAAGATATGATATCAGTTGCTCATAATCGAAAATATTCCGGTCGCTGCCAGGTTCAAATCCCAAAAAATCAGCCGGATCCAACGCTTGTAAATTTTGAGCCTTAATTGATTGATTAGAAATAATTAGCAAAATAAATGCAATGAAGATTATTCTAAAAACCGAAGTAAAAACTGTTTTCATGATGTCGATGTTAATTTTGCCGACAAAGTAAGTAATTATAAAATTAAGATGCCGTTTCCAGGATTCGGTTTTAGACCCGGATTTTTATTTTCTTTGTTTAAAATTTAAACTATGAAAAGTAAAATCGTGTATCTCGTAATTCTTGGAATGGCCATCTTGTTTTTTCTTTCATGTAAAAGCAATAAAGAGCCCGAAAACAGAGGGTTTATTGTAAAAATAGGTGACGATTGTCCTGATTTTGAAATGGTTTTAGCAAATGATTCCATTGTTAAAATGCGCGATTTGAAAGGGAAAGTGGTGATGCTCCAGTTTACTGCCAGTTGGTGCGGAGTATGTCGTGAAGAAATGCCCCACATCGAAAATGAAATCTGGCTGCCTTGGAAATCAAGAGATCTTGTGGTAATTGGGATTGATCGCGATGAACCAGTTGAAACTGTTAAAAAATTTGCCTCCGAAATAAAAATTTCTTACCCACTGGCTCTCGATCCTGGTGCTGCAGTTTTTTCGAAATTTGCT
>CAIYZW010000153.1 GCA_903930725.1 uncultured Bacteroidota bacterium | reverse complement strand
ATGTTTTGAAGGTTTGTAAGTTTCCAAAAAAGCCAGCACTTTTGTTGAGTCGGTAAACATTGATTTTTCAAAAACCTCATCGGCGTAAGCCTGAATATTGCCTTTGAAGTTTTTTTCGATCAGCCCAAAAACCGCTGGTAACTGCGATTTATCAAGGCCTGACTGGTAAGATTCGAGCATTTTTACAAAAATTTTCTTATCAAGCGGCAAATAATAATCCTTGTAAAACTGGCTGAATGCAAATTTTGCTTTACCAATTTCTTTGGTGAGTTCATCTTTTGGAATATCCTTTTTCTGAGATATTTCAGCAAGTTTCGAAAGGTTTCGTGCAGCTTTTACAATTTCGATCCCATAACCAGCCTCGGTAATAAAAATTGACTGCTTTTGGTAATCCGACAGCTTTGCGAACGAGCGGTCGAATTCAGCCATCAGGCCACCATATTTTTTAATTTGGTCAGGATTAGATGAAACCCATTTTTGAAAATTTCCCTCAAAAGCTTGTTTTTGCTCAATTCCATCGAGTTTGTTGATTCCTTTGCTTTCGCCGATCCATTTTTTCCAGCTATTTGAAAGCCCTGCATCCTTTGCCGAGTATTGGATCCTAACTTTTTGATCCTGGCTCATAAACGATTCGTAAATATCGAGTTTTTGGCGGCGAAGTTCGATGCGGATTGGATTTTGAACTTGTGTTATCATTTCGATGGCATCCGAGGGCAGGTATTCCTGGGTACGTCCCGGAAACCCGAAAATATAGGTAAAGTCGTCTTCTTTAACGCCTTTCAACGAAATCGGGATGGTGTAACGCGGCTTGTAGGGCACGTTTTCTTTGGAATAGGCGGCCGGGTTGTTGTCTTTATCAACATAAATGCGGAATAGCGAAAAATCGCCTGTATGCCGCGGCCACATCCAGTTATCGGTGTCGCCGCCAAATTTGCCGATGCTCGATGGTGGCGCCCCAACAAGACGGACATCTTTAAAAACTTCGCTAACAAAAAGGTAAAACTCGTTGCCGTAATAAAAATCTCTCACTTTTGCTTCGTAGGTATTTTCTTTTGCCGCGGCAGTTTCGATGGCTTTGCGGTTGATTTTTAACACCGAATCACGTTCTTTTTCGGTAATCCCGGCGCCAATGCCTTTAAGCATTTGGGCTGTAACATCTTCCATCCTTACCAGCCTCGAAACGCTGAGATTCGCGCCTGGCAATTCTTCGTTGTGGTTTTTTGCCCAAAAGCCATCCCGCAACAAATCGTGCTCAATGGTGCTGTGGCTCTGGATTTCGCGATAGCCGCAGTGGTGGTTGGTGAGGATAAGCCCCTGACCGGAAATGATTTCGGCAGTGCAGCCTCCGCCAAACAAAAGGATGGCATCTTTTAACGATGAATTGTTGATGTCGTAAATGTCTTTGGCGGTAAGGTGCATCCCCATGTCGCGCATTTCTTTTTCGTTGAGTTGTTCGAGCAGCATCGGAATCCACATTCCTTCGTCGGCGATGGAACGGAGTGGCGATAATGAGCTTAACAGCAATGCGAAAAGCAAAGTTTTGAGTTTCATAAGTATTGGATTTTTATTTTGATGGCAAAAATATCGAAAAATAGGCTATTAAACCTTCCGGGTTTCAAAAACCTGTTAAGTTTTCTCTTTAAGGATAAGATCCTTTTAAGGATGAAAAATCAGGATTCAATCTTTCCGGTTTCAACATCAATTTTATCCTCAAAACGGATCATGGCATTGATGAGGCGGGCTTTGGAAAAATCTGATAAACTGGCCGGGCTGATGTCCGCCTGGAATATCAATCCCTGACGAAGGAGATTTTCGCGTTGCGTTCCTTTTAGCAAAGGTTTTTCGGGAGTCAACCACCTTTTCCCATCAAAAAACAAAATATTGGCAAACGAGGTGTCGGTAATCAAGCCATTTTTCACAATCAGAATATCGTCGGCCAGGCCTCTTTTTTCGAACAATTTCTGGATTTCGGAGCGGTTTGCAAACTTGTGTGAGTAATCAATTTCGTTATTTACCACCAACTTTAGCGAACTTATTTTTGGCAGCATGTAAGGCAAAAACTCCAGCGATTCGAGGCTTTCCGAGTAAATTATCCGGCATTTAAACAGGCCATTTTCACAATCTTTTGGTACGATTAATTCGTTAAGGTTGATGCTATGATAAGATTTCAGCAAAATGGCCTGCGAATAGTCCAGCCTTGTTTGGTGATATTTGAGGTTTTGAAGCACCCCGTTTTCGCATCGGATGGTTTCAAGAAATCGGCACATAAATTTTATCGGTTAGTTCCTGATATTCTTCATCACAAATGCTTTTGGCGGTAATACCACCACCACTTTTGTAAAAAAGCCCGTTGGCGGTTTTTTCGATAAAACGGATCATCACACCGCTGTCAACATTTTCGCCATCAAAAATGCCAAAAACTCCTGTATAAAAACCGCGCTCATATTGTTCCGCCTGCTTGATAATTTCGATGGTTTTCTTTTTGGGAGCGCCCGAAATGGAACCTGCCGGAAGCAGGCTGAACAGCAAATCACCAAGGTTTTCGTAATAATTATAAGGCAAATCGCCACTAATTTCCGAACTCATCTGCAAAAGCTCGTTATGGTTGGTTTTGATAGTTTCGATGTACCTGAAACGCTCCACTTTTACATTTTTGGCCACCATGCTCAGGTCGTTGCGAATGAGGTCAACGATGGTGTAATGCTCGGCCAATTCTTTTTCGTTGTTCAGCAAGCGGTTTTCGGCATCAAAAAGCGAGGCATCCATGGTTCCTTTCATCGGGAAAGACCGGATTTTCCGATCGTTTATTCTGATAAATATCTCAGGCGAAAAAACCACAAACCGGTTTTTTAGCCAGAGTTTATATTTTGCGTTGCTGCGAAAGAAAATTTCCTGAAGCGAAAAATTGGTTTTAACCAGGCTTGGCATGGTAAGATTGAGCAAAAAAGAATTGCCGTATCTGATGTTTTCGATGGATAGCTCAAAGGCTTGCTGGTAGCGGGTTTTATCCACAGGAAAGGATTGAAACTTTAGTGTTTTCGTGATAACTGGTGGGATTTCAAAATTTTTCCGGCCATTAACGTCAAACAAAATCTCCCGACTGTCAACTTCGTCCAACCTTAAAATTATTGGCCTTTCATGATCAAAATCAACGATAAACAGGAACGGAATCCGGGCTTTCACGAGATGGTTTATGTAAGTAATGGCTTCTTTCATCAAAGCAAAGATACAATGTTAAAGCAATAACTTTGTTGCGGACAGGTCGGGAAACAAATTAAATTTGCCCTCAAAATTCGATTATTTGAAACTTTTAATTATTGATAATTACGATTCATTCACCTTTAACCTCGTCCAACTGGTCGAACAAAGCGGTGTTACCGATTATTCCCTCGTTAAAAACGACCAGCTTCATCGCCTTTCGGAACACGATTTTGATAAGGTTTTGATTTCGCCAGGCCCCGGTGTAGCTTCCGAAGCAGGCGAACTAATGGATTTTATCAAAAGATTTTATCAAACGAAAGCTTTCCTGGGGATTTGTCTGGGCTACGAAGCAATTGCCGATTTGTTTGGAGGCAAGCTTCGGCAATTGCAGCAACCCATGCACGGAATCCGGAACAAAGGCTTTATCCTGCAAACCGACCCTGTTTTTAAAGGATTACCTTCTCAATTTTATATTGGCCATTATCATTCATGGATTATCCTCGAAAGCGAGATGCCGCCTGGGCTACAAATAATCATGAAGGACGAAAATGGCCTTCCGATGGCTTTCCGGCATCATAAGTATGATCTTGTAGGCCTGTTGTTTCATCCCGAATCGGTGATGACCGAATTTGGGCATGAAATGATCCGGAACTGGCTTCTTTCCTAAGATTTGGCAGCAATTGTTTCGATTTCGACCAACGCGCCAAGCGGCAGTTTTACAACGCCGTAAGCCGCTCTTGCCGGTGGATTTTCGGGATAAAAGCTTCCATAAACTTCGTTCATGGCTGCAAAATCGGCCATAT
>CAIYZW010000152.1 GCA_903930725.1 uncultured Bacteroidota bacterium | reverse complement strand
TAATACCATTTCGATCCAGAGGGAGAAACTTTACATGGTTGGCAGTGCAACGCCGATAGGCTGGAGCATTGATCAGTCGATCGAATTGACGGAAGATGAAACCGATGGCTGTATCTTTACCTACACCGGTCCGATGGTTGCTGGCGAATTCAAATTCCCTGTTAACCGGCGCAGCGATTGGGGACAGGATATGTACATGCGTGTTGATGACAACCTGATGTACCGACACACCGGTGGTGCTCCGGACGACAATAAATGGAATATCACCGAGGATGGCGATTATGTAATCATTGCCAACCTAGAAACTTTGGCGATTAGTTTCGTAAAACAATAGTTAGTTTTGGTTGAAAACAGCGGCTGTCAGCTTTTTGGCAGCCCTGTTTTTTTCTTTTAATAAAAGATGTTGCTTATGCTCCTTTTCAAGAGAACAATTTTCACACTGCTCCTTTTGTCAGGTATGGCTTTTGCATTTTACTCCTGTAAGAAAAATGATACCGGCCCACCACCTGATCCAACCGTTTCGGTGGTAAAAATCAGCACCGACAAAGCCTGTTACAGCCCCGGGGAAGTTGTAATCTTTACCATCGACAAATCAATTCCTGAAACAGTAAAGGTGCGTTACCGCCACCTCGACGAAGTGATCGGTGAAACAACCTTGTCGGGAACTTCGTGGAACTGGACTACTCCCATGGATGACTTTACCGGTTATCTGGCAGACATCTACAAAATGAATAGTGACGGAACAGAATACATTTACGGAAGCATAGCCGTGGATGTTTCCTCGGACTGGACGCGTTTTCCGAGGTACGGCTTTCTGTCAAAATTCCCGGAACTTACAGAAACATCCATCAATTATGTGATCAGCGATCTGGCAAGATATCATATTAACGGCATTCAGTTTTACGACTGGCATTATGCACATCATAAACCACTGGCCGGTAACCCCTCAAATCCCGATCAGGTGTGGAAAGACATCGCCAACCGCGACACCTATTTCACCACCGTAAAATCATACATCGACGCGGCGCATGCCTCCAACATGAAGGCCATGTTTTACAACCTTGCCTACGGCGCGCTGAACAATGCCGCCGCTGATGGTGTTTTGGATCAGTGGTACATGTTCACCGATCCTTCTCATACCAACAAGGAGGTTTTTGAATTGCCCATTCCCATGTTCAAAAGCAATATCTGGTTTCTTGATCCGTCGAATACCGGCTGGCAGCAATACATCGCCGCCCAGAACGAAGATGTTTACCAGGCTTTGGATTTCGATGGCTACCACATCGACCAGGTTGGCGACCGGAATCACACGCTTTACAACTATTCGGGTCAGGTAATTAATCTTAAAGAAACAATTGGCAGTTTTATCGCTGCCATGAAATCAGCGAATCCTGATAAATACTATGTTTTTAATGCGGTAAATCAGTACGGGCAACAATACATTGCCCCGGCTCCGGTTGATTTTCTTTACACCGAAGTCTGGGGCCCGAATGATGGTTTTGATGACCTGGCTTCGATTATTAAGGATAATAACAACTATAGCGGAAACACCAAAAACACGGTGCTTGCTGCCTACGTGAATTATAACCTTGCCGGAACGCCCGGTTTTTTCAACACTCCCGGTGTTCTACTCACCAATGCAGTGATTTTTTCTTTTGGAGGCTCACACCTCGAATTGGG
>CAIYZW010000151.1 GCA_903930725.1 uncultured Bacteroidota bacterium | reverse complement strand
ATAACTTACTAAGAAATTACAATAACTTTTAAAAATGAAAAAAACCGGTTTCCTGCTTGTCCTGCTCTTTGCATTTGGCTTTGCACATAGCCAGATTACGTTCGAACATTCGTACGATTACTCCGGCAATTACACCAAATTAGCCAACTCAGGCTATAAAATTTACCTCATGGATGTTGTGAACAGCAAGTGCCTTATTTACAATACCAACCATACTTTATGGAAAACCATCAACCTGAGTGTTCCGGCCAATAATTACCTTTACGACATCAAGTATGTTTCCGAAAACCTTTTCACTACGGATAATTCGCTGGCTTTAGCGTACGTTTATTATTCTTACGACGCTACAAACCAATATTATACTTACACAGCAAGAATTATTAAGGAAAACGGAACCGAACTTCAGACAATTCCAGGCTGCCAGTATCTTTATATTGTTGATTTGGGTGAATTGGGAACAAAAATGGAAGCCTACGTTTTTGATTATTCCCAGTTGTATTACACCGTTAAGACACGTTATTACACCTTGCCGGGTAATCTGATAAACGGGGTTCAGGATAAATCCATCATAGGTTTATCAGCATCAAAAGCTTACCCCAACCCGGCCGGAGCCATTGCAACCATTCCTTATACCTTGCCCGATGGCCAGTTTGAAGGTACCCTCACCATAACCGACATGCAGGGAAAAGCCGTTCAAACTTACACTGTTGACCGCAATTTCGATCACATCATTATCGAAACAGGGCAACTTCCACGCGGTGTTTATCTTTATTATTTACAATCAGGCAATTACAGTTCCCCTGCCGAAAAGTTGATTGTCCAGTAATTACCGAAATTTTTTTAAATCATCATAAATCTATCAAAATGAAAATCAAACCTAATATTGCCGTTAGTGACTCCGGTTTTGTTTTTAATCCCGATACCGGTGAATCCTTTACCGTGAACCCGATTGGCGTTGACATCATTAATTATTTAAAGGACAACAAAAACACAGGCGAAATCAGCACCCAAATCCGACAAAAATATAACGTTGAACAGCCCACTTTTGAAAAAGATTTTGACGATTTTGTTGGTTTAATGCTCAATTATTCATTAGTAATCAATGACTAAAAAACGAAAACTTACAATCGCCGTTTCCGGGCTAAATGCCGTTGACAGCCCGGGACCAGGCGTGGCGGTAATTCGTGCTTTGCGCGAAGCCGAGAGTTTTGATGTACGCATTATCGGCATTGCTTACGAATCGCTCGAACCAGGAATTTTTATGCACAATCTGGTTGATAAAACCTACCAGTTTCCTTATCCTTCGGCCGGGGTAGATGCAATTCTGGAGCGCCTCGAGTATATTCATTCAATCGAAAAATTAGATGTCTTCATCCCAAATTTCGACTCCGAGCTTTATCCTTTTATCAAACTCGAAGACACGCTTAAAGAAATGGGAATTCACATGTTTTTGCCTACCATGGAGCAATTCGAAGAAAGGCACAAAGTGAATCTAAACGAATTTGGCGAAAAATATGGTATCAATGTTCCCAAAAGCAAGGCTATCCACGACTTAGGAGCCATTTACAGCATTTCGTCGGAATTTACGTATCCGGTGCTTGTAAAGGGAAAATATTACGATGCAGCCGTGGCTTACAACATGGAGCAGGTGAAAACGCATTTTAACAAAATCAGCGCTAAATGGGGTTATCCAATCATCATTCAGGAATTTGTGCATGGCACCGAATTTAATGTAACCGGCTTGGGCGATGGTTTTGGAAATACCATTGCCGCCGTACCCATGCGAAAACAGTACATCACCGACAAAGGAAAAGCCTGGGGAGGCATTTCGATTTCGGATAAACGAATGCTCGAGCTTACCGATAAATTCCTGAGCCAGACCAAATGGCGCGGTGGTTTTGAACTCGAATTGATGAAAAACAAGGAAAATGAGTTTTATCTGCTCGAAATAAACCCGCGGATGCCCGCATGGATTTACCTCGCTGTTGGCGTTGGGCAAAATATCCCCGAAGCGCTTGTTAAACTTGCCTTAGGCGAAAAAGTTGAGCCTTTCACGAGCTATAAAGTTGGTAAAATGTTCGTCCGCTACGCCTGGGACATGATTGTTGACATGGAAGAATTCCAGATAATCTCGACAAGGGGCGAATTGTGAACCCTTTCTTTTTATTATTTCTACGAAAATTAAAAAATTAAAATACAATGGAAAAACTTAGGTATGAAAGACCTTTGATAAAACGTTTGGAAAGCGAAATGCCAAACAAGTTCGGGATGAAAGCCGAACATTTCCCAAAAAGCCACATTGATGGTGTTGCCGTTAAAGATTTGTTAGAAGAACATGGTTCACCACTTTTTGTAATATCCGAAAAAACCATCCGCAACACTTACCAGCGGGCAAAAAAAGCATTCAGCACAAGGTATCCCAAAGTACAATTTGCCTGGTCGTACAAGACAAACTACATGGATGCCGTTTGTAATATTTATCATCAGGAAGGCTCGTGGGCCGAAGTTGTTTCGGGCTTCGAATACGATAAAGCCATCAAAAACGGGGTACCCGGAAAACGGATTATCTTTAACGGACCCGATAAAACTATCAGCGACCTCACCAAAGCCATTCAAAACGAATCGCTCATCCACATCGACCACCTCGACGAACTTTACACGATTGTAGAACTCACCGAAACCATCAAAAAACGTCCACGCGTAGCCATCCGTGTAAACATGGATACCGGCGTTTACCCAATGTGGGACCGTTTTGGCTTTAACTACGAAAACGGCCAGGCCTGGGATGCCCTCAACAAAATTATGGCATCCGGTAGAATGGATTTGATCGGCCTTCATACGCATATCGGCACGTTTATGCTGAGTGCAAAAGCTTATGGCGTGGCAGCACGAAAACTTGCCGACCTGGCGCTGGGATTGAAACGGAAATACAACCACGACATCAAATATATTGACCTTGGTGGTGGCTTTCCTTCAAAAAACACGCTTAAAGGCGCTTATCTTCCTGGAAATGATACTAATCCGGTTTTTGATGATTTTGCCGAAGAAATTGCCTCGGCATTGCTCAATTCGGAATTTTCGCCGGATGCGCTTCCGCTGCTCATCCTCGAAACCGGGCGCGCCCTTGTTGATGACGCCGGTTTCCTGCTTGGAACTGTAATCTCAAATAAACGTTCATCGAAAGGTAAACGCAACACGATTATTGATATCGGTGTAAACCTGCTGTTTACCTCTTTTTGGTACGACCATAAAATTTCTCCGGCACAGGAATTTACGCATTTTAACGAAGAAACCACCGTGTTTGGCCCGTTGTGCATGAACATTGATGTTATCCGCGAAAGCGCCCTGCTGCCTTTGCTCAACAGAGGCGACCATTTTGTAATTCACTCCGTTGGAGCCTACAACATGACCCAATGGATGCAGTTTATCACACTCCGGCCACGGATCGTGCTCATTGATATGAACGAAAAAGTTCACATCATCCGCGAAGCCGAAACCATGGATTCGTTCAATAAATTTGAGAATACTCCCGAACATCTCAAAAAATTTGAATTGTAAATAAGATTATTTTAGAAACCAAAACTTAGCATTCAAAAACCTGTTAGGTTTCTATAATACATCAAAAACATTTATCAATCAGGATGTCCGGCATACCCGAAAAGCAGCACACCACATTTGTTGATGGAATTCTGAACAGTTATTCCATGATATTTTTCTCGATGCACAAAGTTTTTGCATCCATCCTGCTTATTGTTACCTTTTTTGACTGGTTAGCCGGGTTGAGTGGACTGCTTTCGGTAATTACAGCAAACCTTGCGGCACAATTTATTGGTTTCAACAAAAGCAAAATTGCGCACGGCTTTTATGGCTTTAACTGTTTATTGGTCGGACTTGGCATAGGAATTTATTACCAGCCCGGTCTTTCATTTGTTTTTGTGCTGCTTTTTGCTGCCCTGTTCACACTTTTTCTTACCGTCTGGTTTGAAGGCATTTTAGGAAAATATGGCCTACCATTTTTAAGCTGGCCATTTTTATTTGGAATCTGGATGGTAAGCCTT
>CAIYZW010000150.1 GCA_903930725.1 uncultured Bacteroidota bacterium | reverse complement strand
TTTTTCGTGGCGATGCAAGGCCCGATGTAAACAATTTTAGTTTCCTGCCCAAAAACCCGCCTTACAACCATGGCTGTGGCAATCATTGGCGAAACAATCGGAGCTAAATTATCAACAAGTGCAGGATGGAATTTTTCGACAAAAGCAACAATGGCCGGGCAATTGGCGGTGAGGTAATATTTTCCCTTAAAATCGTCGAAAAGCTTTTGATAAGCGCGTGCAACAAGATCAACCCCAAACGAAACCTCATTAACATACTCAAATCCAAGCGCTCTGATCATCTCAACAAACTTGCGATAATCGGTAATATCCGGGAACTCGCCGGAAATACTTGGATCAACAATGGCAGCAACTTTTTGCTCCGATTTAAGTAATTCTTTTGTGTATTCCGTTGAACTCTTGTATGTTATAGCATCATAGCTACAAGCCACCATACACTTGCCACAAGCAATACATTGCCTCTCCTCAATTTCGGGATGTTCCATTCCTACAGTCACCTTTATGGCATGAACCGGGCAAACCCTGGCACATTGAAAACAGGCAACACACGTATCGGGGTTTATTTTTATTAGCGACATTTTAATTTTATCTGATTAAAGCAATTCATTTTCAAGAATTTCACGGATAGAACCGAGCGTAATTTGTTCAAATTTTTTCTCGCCAATTGTAAGGGCCGGGCCGTTTTCGCACTTACCAAAGCAATGTTTGCCCCTAAAAATAACCTTGTGCATCAGATTGTTTTCTTCGAGAAATTTTTTAATTTCCTGAACAATCATCTTGTTTCCTCTTGCAAAACAGGAACTTCCTAAACAAATCACCAATTCAACTCGTCCGTTACTCATTTTTAGCTTAATATTTCCAAAAGTAATTCTTCGCAAGCAAAATACCGAAAAATATTTCACACCTCCAATTTTTTGTTAAATAATTAACAATGTGAATTAAATAACATAAAAAGTCTATCTTTGTCAATGCAAATTGTAACTCATTAAACATTAACTAAATGGGTCAGATAGAGACGGTTTTACAAAAATTCCAGACAAATACCCGGGATAATTTATTGCCAATACTTCAGGAAATTCAGCAAGAAACAGGATTTCTTTCGGAAGAGGCCATTATTAAAGTGAGTGGATATCTTAAAATCCCAACCAGTAAAATTTACGCAGTAGCCACTTTTTACGATCAGTTCAGGTTTACCCCGCGTGCAAAATACAGGATTAAAATTTGTTCGGGCACTGCCTGCCACATTACGGGAGCCGAAAGCATCCTCGATCAGCTCGAAAAAAAACTGAAAATCAAAGCTGGCGAAACCTCCAGAGGCGGATTGGTAAGCCTCGAACTTTCGCAGTGTATCGGCGCCTGTGGACTTGCCCCGGTAATTTTGGTAAATGACACCTTTTACCCCGAAGTTACAGCCGAAAAAATTGATGAAATTGTTGATTTTGTTAATAGTAAAGTTGAAAATTAATCTGTCGGCACAAAATGAGCAACAAAACACAGCACCTTATTCAGGAAGTCCTGATGAACTTTACAGGAGAAGCCACTCCTGAAATCCAGAGCGAAATTGACCTCTTGCTTCGCAAACGGCTCGAAAAACCTTTAATTTATGTTGGCACCGGCACTTGCGGAATTGCAGCCGGCGCTGACAAAACGCTTCAAAAAGTTAAGGATTATCTTCAAATAGCCAGACTTGAGGCCGAAATTGTTGAAGTTGGATGCGTTGGCCTTTGCAGCGCCGAGCCTTTGCTCGATATTCAACTGCCTGGCAAAGCAAGAATCAGCTTTCAAAAAGCCACTCACGAAAAGGTGAACTCCATTCTGGACGAATGTTTTCACAACCAGATTTCGGGCGACCATGTGCTTGGCCAGGTAAAAAATGACCAGCACGAACTTTGGGAAAACATTCCGATAATCAATGACCTTCCTTTTTTCAAGAAACAAAAACGCATCCTGTTGTACGATTGCGGCGAGATTTCACCTTCAAGCCTTGACGAATACATTGCGCGGGGAGGTTATCAGCCATTTATAAAATCCATTCTCAACTATCCGCCCGACGAAGTTTGCGATATTATCGAAGACAGTGGCCTTCGCGGGCGTGGCGGCAGCGGCTATCCAACAGCAAAAAAATGGAAAATTGCACGCACCACAGCCAGCGATCAAAAATACCTGATCTGTAATGCCGACGAAAGCGACCCTGGCGCCTACATGGACCGCGCTTTGGTTGAAGGAAACCCGCACCGTTTAATCGAAGGAATCGCCATAAGCGCCTACGCCATGGGTGCGAGCAAAGCCTACATTTACATCCGCAACGAGTATAAACTGGCCGTAAAACGCCTTAAAAATGCGTTGCAACAAGCCAAAGATTTTGGTTTTACCGGAAGCAACATTTTCAACAGCGGTTTTAACCTGCAGATTTTTCTTCGCGAAGGCCCCGGAGCCTTTGTTTGTGGCGAAGAAACCGCCCTCATCAAAAGCCTCGAAGGGCGAAGAGGAATGCCGCGTATTAAGCCCCCATACCCTTCCGAAAAAGGTTTGTTCAGCAAGCCAACTGTTGTAAACAACGTGGAAACCCTTGCCAATGTGCCACTTATCTTAAAAAATGGCCCGAAATGGTTTAAAGCAATCGGTACCAAAAAAAGTGCCGGCACAAAGTTGTTTGCCCTTACGGGGAAAACCACGCACACGGGTCTGGTCGAAGTTCCTTTTGGGAT
>CAIYZW010000149.1 GCA_903930725.1 uncultured Bacteroidota bacterium | reverse complement strand
CACCAAATCAGGCTTACACCTTATAATTTGAAAAACCTACTTAACCGGAATTACACCTTTTTACACGGCCAAAGAGTCACCGTTTTGGAATCGGAACTTGCAGCACTCGAGATTATCAGTTTTGTTTTTAAACAGGGGTTGAAGTTGCCGGTAAATTACTGCTCTTTTCATTACAAAAATCATTATCAAAAAGTTGCTTTCCGTAACAAAGCCGCTACTTTTGTGTTGAGCGGGCAGGAAGAAATAAATCAAAACGGGTTTATCCGAAGCCTGAGTTTAGGGGGCATTACGGTTCCACTTGAAACTTTAAAATCGCAATTGATCAGGATAGCTCCTCATGGCGAGGGATGGCAGCTTCCGGAAGATAAAGACAGGATTTTTCTTACTAAAAACCTTCTCCTTAAAATTGAACCTGGTGACGAACCGGTTTTTGTAGATTATCTGGCAGCCATAACCAGCAAATCGCCTTTGCCCGAAGGCGTTGAAGTGAATCTTACCGACACAAAAACCATCTTTTTTGATAAAGAACCTGGCAGTGCACAAATCCGGATTGTGCCTGAAGAAAGGGAAGATTTTTATATGATTTTGGAGGGTAAAATGACTAAAACTGCCCTCGAATCGGAAGAGCTTTTCGAGGTTTCATTAAAGGAACTTCCTGCAACAGGTTTTGCTGAATATTTTTAATCAATTTTTGCCCATATTTTATCAGGAAAGCTAAACTTCTTAAAAGCCTCATTATATTTGCCTGAAATTCGATTCCAAGGATTTATCAATGAAAAAGAAACCGAAAAACAAAAAAAGAAGTTCCCGGAAGCTAAAAAATGTGGTACTGGTGATAATCCTGCTCCTTTTTTTATTGGCTGGAGGTGTATTTTTTGTGGGGTATTATTATTACGGAAAAATTATCCAAACTTATGTTTCTGAGACGGTTAAGCAGGAAAGTAATGGATTGTACAAAGCCGAAGTTGGCCATATTTATTTAAATGTAATCGAAGGAAGCCTCAAGATCAGAGATTTGAAGCTTTTGCCCGATACGGCACTTTATCGCCAGGTGGCCGTTCGGGATACGCTTTCACCATTGCTTTTCAGCCTGAGTATTGACCGTTTTGAGATTAATAATTTCAAGATTTTGAAGGTCCTTCGTGAACGAAAAATCAATATTGATTCGATCTTTTTTAATGCCCCCGAAATTACCGTTTACCGGATGAATCCTTCGACAAATGCAAATAACAGCGAGCTCTCACCACAAATGATGCGCATTCCGCTCCCGGAGGGTCTTAATTCGATTTCGGTTGAAAAGATAAAATTCGAAAACGGAAAACTTGATTTTTATGATTTTTCCGGTGAGCAGGTTTTTTATCAATCGGTTCCGTCATGCGCAATCACCATAACAAATATTCTGGTTGATTCTATCCATCGGGGCGAGAAAAGGCTTTTCAATGCCGATGATATCAGCATCAAAATCAACGATATTTCATACCTAACCAAAAACGGGTTCAACAATATTTCGTTTAGCGAAGCCGGGCTTTCGACAGGTTCAAATTCCCTGTACATCAACGATTTTAAGATTGAGCCTCAATACAACCGCCATGATTACTCACGAAAATTAGGCTATCAAACCGATCGGACCGAAATTTCGATCCGCCGGATACAGGTTGAGCGGTTCAACTTCCGGGAGTTTATTCTTCAAAGGAAAATAAAGGCCGGACAAGTACTTTTAGATAGCCTGGTGCTTGATGATTACCGCGATAAACGCGTTGATGCAAGGCCTGGATTCAAACCAAAAATGCCCCACGAAGCTATCCGCAGCCTGAAAACTTATCTGAAAATAGATACTTTGATTTTGAAAAACGGGAGAGCCGATTATGCCGAACAGGTTGGCGATGAACCCGGAACACTTTTCTTCGACAAAATGAATGCGACTTTTACAAACCTTACCAATGATCCGGCCTTTCTAAAAGCCAGAAAGATTTCGGAGTTAAATGCAACCGCATACCTGATGGGCAAAGGCAAGCTGGATGCAACAATCAGGTTTGATTTTGGAGATGTAAAAAATTCATTCTCCTTTTCGGCTCGTGTAGGTTCCTTCGATCTTGTCGAAATCAATCCATTTT
>CAIYZW010000148.1 GCA_903930725.1 uncultured Bacteroidota bacterium | reverse complement strand
TGACCATCGATGGCATTAAAATTCAGTTTGACCAGGAATGGGTTCATCTGCGACGGTCGAATACCGAACCAATTGTCCGCATTTATGCTGAAAGCGATATGCTGATCAAAGCTGAAAACCTGGCAAAAAAAATTATCAGCGATTTTAAAGATATTTTAAACGGTAGATAACAGATGCCTGAGAAGAAGAAAACCAAGAAGGCCAGAAAACCCGTAAAATTTAAGACAATCACACTGAAAGTCACCGCGCGTCAGAAAAAGTCATTGATCAACTATTGCAAATCCCGACGAACGACCCCAAATAAAATTATCAAAAAAAGCATCCAGCCATTTCTTGATAAGTATGCCGATTTCCATGTGGAAGCACGTAAAAAAGAGGTGGCGAACCAACTGGAATTATTTTAGCAATAAAACCCTTATTTTTTTATCAGGCCTGTTTCATACAGGGTCCGGTTCACGATTGAACGCCCCAGGGTCACTTCATCCGCGTATTCCAGCTCATCCCCAATAGAAATGCCACGTGCAATGATGGTCAGTTTAAGGTTATGCGGACTTAATTTCCTTGCGAGATAAAAATTGGTGGTATCTCCTTCAATGGTTGTCGGAAGCGCCAATATCACTTCGGTTATGGGATCCTTTGCAATTCTTTCCAGCAGGGCATCAATGGCCAGGTCTTGCGGGCCAACACCTTCCATCGGGGAGATGATTCCACCCAGGACATGGTAAACCCCATTGAACTGATTGGTGTTTTCAACGGCCATCACATCCCGGATATCTTCAACCACACAGACGATTTGTTGGTCTCTTTTTGAATTTGTGCAGATGGGACAAAATTCCTGATCGGAAATATTTTTGCAGGTCTTGCAATAAATAACCTCCTGGCGCATTTTAATTACGGCTTGTCCAAGGGCTTCTACCTCCTGCAGGTCGCGCCTTAGCAAGTGCAACGCCATTCTAAGCGCGGTTTTTCTGCCTATTCCGGGTAAACGGGACAGTTCATTAACCGCTTGTTCAAGAAGTTTTGAAGGATATGGTTGCAACGTATTTATTGTTTATTTTGCAAAATTAATTTTTTCGTTCCATGCAAAGGCTTTTCATTTTTTTTCTTGTGTTTTTTTTTACCGGTTGTATAGTTGGTCAGGAAGCCATGAACCAGGTTGATGCCAAAGGCCGCAAACAGGGTTTTTGGAAAAAAACGGATTCCCTTGGAAATAAGATCTATGAGGGAAAATTTCTGGATGGGATTCCCACCGATACATTCAGGTATTTCTATCAAGGCGGCACACTGAAAACTTTATCCGTTATTTCAAGGCAAGGCAAAAGGGCTGTTACGGTTTCCTATTTCCCCAATGGTCATAAAATGGCCATGGGAAATTATTTGAATGAAAAACGGGATAGTTTGTGGCAGTTTTTCGGAGATGGGACGGGAAAAATGGTATCAGAAGAATTCTATGTGGATGGAAAAATTGATGGGAAATCAAAGGTATTTTATCCTGAAGGAGGTATTTCAGAAATGACAACCTACATCAATGGCCTCAAGGATGGTTTGTGGGAACAATATTTTTCTGACGGTGTCATCAAATTGCGCGGCACATATAAAGCTGGTGAGAAACAGGGACGCTTACAGCTTTTTTTTCCGTCCGGACAGGTTCGGTTATCAGGTCTGTACAACAACGGCCATCAGGATGGTGTTTGGACTTCTTATGATGAAAAAGGCAAAGTGGTAAAAAAAGAGACTTATAAAAACGGAGAGCTCCTCAAGACAGAGGAGTCGCCCCAAAAATAAAATTATCGTATATAAAAATCGTAAGTGACGAAAAAAACATTGGTCATAGGGGCGAG
>CAIYZW010000147.1 GCA_903930725.1 uncultured Bacteroidota bacterium | reverse complement strand
ATCCTGATAAGTTTCCTGATGGATATATTATTGAAGTTACAGCAGAGAACTGGAATTCTTTAAGGTCGAAATTTTCGACCTTAAACACCGAAGGAAGAGGTGAGCACACAAAATACATTCCCAAAGCCTTTACCGAAAAGGGATTGCACATGCTTGCTACTATTCTGAAGAGTTCACGTGCAACCCAAACAACATTGGCAATTATCGAAACATTCACCCGATTTCGTGAATTGACAAAAACCATTGCTGAGATTTCAGAAACAACCAGTGATAAAGGAAAACAAAAATCGTTGATGCAGAAAAGCAGTGAAATCATGTCTGATCTTTTGGGTGATGAACTTCATACAACAGATACCGAAACTACACTTGAAATTAATTTTGCAGTAATGAAACTAAAACATACGATCAAACGAAAATAAAATGCGTTTTAACCAATCATTTTATGCAAAATCATTTAATCGGGGTTGTCCACTAAGCGTTGTCATTGTTCTTCGCTGCGCGTTGTCGTTGTTGTCCTCTTCGATTTACCAACAACCACAACAATGACAACAATGACAACAATGACAACAATGACAACAATGACAACAATGACAACAACGACAACCCGACAATAATCCCAACCCCGATAGCCATCGGGGACAACCTTCACCAATCCTCTTCACTTCACATGAAAAACTTCGCACTCATCGGTGCTGCCGGCTACATTGCCCCACGCCATATGAAAGCCATTAAAGAAACCGGCAATAGTCTGGTTTGTGCACTCGATCCTTATGATGGAATAGGCATCATGGATTCTATTTCCCTAATGCCGATTTCTTTACCGAACCCGAACGTTTTGACCGCCATATGGATAAATTACGCAGGCAGGGAGATAGAAAAATAGACTACATAAGTATTTGCAGCCCCAACTACCTGCACGATGCCCACATCCGTATGGCTTTACGCAATGATTGTAACGCCATTTGTGAAAAGCCACTGGTTTTGAATCTCTGGAACCTTGATGCATTGCAGGAAATAGAGCAGGAAACCAGCAAAAAAATTTACACCATCTTGCAATTAAGACTACACCCTGCCATACAGCAATTAAAGAAACTGATCGAAGAAGGTCCCTGGGACAAAGTTTATGTTGTTGACCTCACTTACATTACCAGCCGTGGCAAATGGTATTTTATCTCCTGGAAGGGCGATATTCACAAAAGCGGAGGCGTTGCAACCAACATTGGCGTTCACTTTTTTGATATGTTGGGCTGGATCTTTGGTGATTTTATTGGAGTAGAACTCGAAATTAATAAACCCGAAAAAGCTGGCGGTAAGCTTTTTTTTGAGAAAGCAAATGTTAACTGGTTTTTAAGCGTTGATGATAAAGATTTGCCTGCTGAAGCAGTTGTCGCTCAAAAGCGTACTTACCGCAACATTAATATCGAAGGCCAGGAACTGGAGTTTAGCGAAGGGTTTACTGATTTACATACAACCATTTACAAGGATATCCTAAGCGGTGGAGGTTTTGGCATCGAAGATACACGAAAAAGCATTCAAATTGTGAGTAGCCTGCGCAAAATTTGATCCATTGTTTATATTACCTTTAAGCAAGGATACAAAGTCGTTTCATAAAAATTTGCTATCTTAAACCATTAATGGCAGAACAATGAACAATCCTGAAATAAAGCAATTTATACGCGAACACAGCAATCTATTCTGGTATACGCCAGAGGAGAAAAAAGATGAAATCAGTCATGAATTCCTGGTTGAAACGATACTGAATTATGGTGATTTACAATCAGTTAAACAACTTATAAATATTGTAGGGCTTGATCGGATGACGGAAATATTTTCAGGACTTGAAGGCAGGAAAAAGCTTAACTATTATCCCGAAATCTATCATTTCTTTTCACTCCTGGTTAATAAAAATGTACACTCAAATATTTAATTTAAATCAGACCGAGCTGTTGCCGCTGGTAAAACAATTTAAAAAAGAGTTTTACCTGGTTGGCAGAACAGCAATTGCCTTGCATATAGGACATCGCAGATCTATTGATTTCGATCTTTTTAAGTTCAATCCGCTCAGGCCTAAAAAGATAATTGAAACTATTTCGGGATTTGATTATCCTTATTTAGTTACCAGAAGAGTAACAGAGCAATTGAATGCTACCATTCAAGATGTGAAATTTACATTCTTTCAGTATCCTTTTAAAATAAATGCTGCCGCAAAACTTGATGATATTCTGAGATTGCCTTCCCTACTCGATCTTGCTGCAATGAAAGCTTATGCATTAGGACGAAGGTCGAAGTGGAAAGATTATGTTGACCTTTATTTTCTTTTAAAAGATCATTTCACGTTTAGCCAGATTTCTGATCGCAGTACCGATATTTTTGGGCAGTTATTTTCAGAAAAACTTTTCAGGGCACAAATTAGTTATTTTGAGGATATCGACTTCTCCGAACCTGTTGAGTACCTCGGCGCACCGATTCACGAAAATACCATCAAGGAATTCCTTATTGCGAAAGCCATTGATTTTTTGTAGCGTGTGATTTGAGCAAATAAAAAGTGGCACTTTATTTCGTGGAAAGGAGATATCCATAAAAGCGGCGGTGTAGCTACCAATATTGGTGTACATTTTTTTGATATGTTAGGCTGGATTTTTGGCGATTGTAAAGGAGTAGATCTCGAAATTTACACACTCGCCTTTGATCTTTCAGT
>CAIYZW010000146.1 GCA_903930725.1 uncultured Bacteroidota bacterium | reverse complement strand
GATGTCGAAAAAAGCGCCACTTACACGCCTGGCACGGCTTATGGCGGCTGGTACGGCTATCGCAACATTACGCCAGGTTATTATACCGAAAACAAGACTTTCATTGTCGAAACTAACTTTTATTCACTTGCCAAAAGCAAGCTGCTATGGACGGGAACTACCTCCACACTCAATCCCACCAAACTCGAAAACACCATTGATCAGATTATTGCCACCATCAAGTTCGAATTACAAAAAAAAGGCCTTCTCTAAAAATAGTTTTCCCGGATAATTACAAACAAAGTCAAAACATCTTTCAACAAATTGTTTGCTTTATCTGATTTTTAGATCCGTTTTATTAAACACATCATTCAAAAGCAATACAACCAATGAACACATTAAAAGTTGCCCTGGCTCAGATTTCGCCGGTTTGGTTTAATAAGGAAAAGACATTTTTAAAAATTGCCGGCAAAATTTCCGAAGCCGCTAAAAACCACTGCGAACTTGTTGTTTTTGGCGAAGCTCTGGTTCCGGGATATCCTTTCTGGATAGCCCTGACCGATGGGGCAGAGTGGAATTCGAAATTGCAAAAAGAAATGCATGCCCATTATATCAGAAATGCCGTAAATATCGAAGAAGGTGAACTCGATGTAATCTGTAATCTTGCCAAAGAAAGCAAAATTGCCATCTATCTTGGAATTATCGAGCGGGCAAAAAACCGGGGTGGGCATAGTTTGTATGCTTCACTTGTTTACATTAATCAGCAAGGCGAAATAAAGTCGGTTCATCGCAAACTGCAACCTACCTACGATGAGCGTTTAACCTGGTCGCCGGGCGATGGAAACGGGTTGCAGGTGCATCCCCTAAAGAAGTTTACAGTTGGCGGTTTAAATTGCTGGGAAAACTGGATGCCGCTGCCACGGACTGCACTTTATGGGTTGGGCGAGGATTTACATGTGGCTGTATGGCCGGGAAGCGACCATAACACCCGCGACATAACGCGCTTTATTGCTCTCGAATCGAGGTCGTTTGTGGTCTCTGTTTCAGGGCTGATGCGCATCGAAGATTTCCCCGCAGATACCCCACACCTTGACCAGATTATTGCCAAAGCGCCAAAAATTCTGGCTAACGGAGGTTCGTGTATTGCCGGCCCTGACGGAAACTGGATCGTTGCGCCGTTAATAAACACCGAAGCGCTGATCATCGAAACCCTTGATTTTAACAGGGTTCTCGAAGAACGCCAGAATTTCGATCCTGTGGGCCACTATTCCCGGCCTGATGTAACCAAACTTATCTTAAACAGGCAGCGCCAGTCTATTTTAGAAATATCAAAAGAATAAATTATGGAAACAAAAAATAAGATCATGATCACCGTTAAGGCTACAATCAATGCTCCCATTCAAAAGGTCTGGATGTTCTGGACCAGCCCTGAGCACATCGTTAAATGGAACCATGCCTCCGACGATTGGCATACTACCTTTGCAGAGGTTGATTTGAGAGAGGGCGGAAAATTCCTTTCACGAATGGAGGCCAAAGACGGAAGTTTTGGTTTCGATTTTTGGGGTGTTTATGATAAATTGATTTTAAACCAGCAAATCGAAATTACGCTTGGCGACGACCGCAAAGTAAGTGTCACCTTTTCTTCTTTGGATGATGATAAAACAGAAGTCATCGAAACCTTCGAAGCCGAAACCACCAACCCGGTTGAATTGCAGCGTGGCGGCTGGCAGGCCATTCTCGACAACTTTAAAAAATATGCCGAATAAAAGAACCAATTACATCAGGTAAAATGACCAATCAAATTACACCTTGTAATCAAAAGTAAATTTGGAAATTGAGCATAGAAAGGCAAAGGATTAAACGGTTAAATAGGAAAAGCTAAGAACTTTATTCTCCAGCCAAGGGCGTAAACCATTGATCCTTTGGAACCACTTTCGGTATTTCGGGATCTCTTTCGTAAGCCGGGGTCATTATCTGTACATTGTTTTCGTTAAAAACATCAAGGATGTTCTGGTGAAGCTCAGAATAATAAGTATTCATTTTGGTAACATCGGTGCAAAACACATTAATCTCATAATTAACCGCAAAATCGCCCAGCGACTTCTTAAGGACAAACGGTGGTGGTTGTTTCAGCAGCCCTTCCGTGCGGTCGGCAGCAAGTTTGAGCATTGCATCAACCTGACGCCAGGGTGTTTCGTAACCAATGCCAACCATAGTATGAAGAATCAAACCCTGCTCCTTTGCCTTTTTGCTGTAGTTTACAATATTGCTGTTGAGCAGCAGCGAATTAGGGACAACGATTTCTTCGTTTTTAAACGACCTCAGCCGGGTTACAAGCAATTTCTGATCTTCGACAAAACCCGTAAACTCGTTGAGTTTAATTAAATCGCCGGTTTTGTATGCCCCGCGGTAAGTCATCGAATATCCGGCAACAAGGTTTGAAATAAATGAAGACGATCCGAGCGAAAACAGTACACCGATAAATACTGTCACTCCTTTAAAAGCATTCGACTCGGAGCCTGGAATGTAAGGGTAAGCAACAACCACCGAAAATGCAATAATAAAAAACCTCAAGATCCTGAAGGTAGGCATCGCCCAGTCGTTATCGAAACCATTAATTACAATCCCGCCCTGATCAATGCCCGTAAATAACAAATTAATCAGTTTGAGTAAATAGCGGGTAACAAAGTAAATGACAACCAGAAAAACAAGGCTTGGGATAAAACCAACGAATCCTTTCCAGATTTTTTGGATTGGATCGAGAAAGAGATTAAGCGTGTAAGTTGCAAAATTATTTGTCCACGGGAAAAGACCAAGAATGAATTGAAGAAAAGCAGAGATTACAAAAATGATTATCGCAATTTTG
>CAIYZW010000145.1 GCA_903930725.1 uncultured Bacteroidota bacterium | reverse complement strand
TTCCGAACAACTGAATTTTCGTTCAGTTCTTTTTCATCGAAAACATTATTAATGTGTTCACTAATAGTAGCTTTCGATTTTTGAAAAAGCTCACATAATTGAGATTGTGTAAGCCAAACAGTTTCGTCTTCAAGCCTCACATCAATCGAGATGTTACCATCCTGATTTTTATAGATTAGAATTTCGCCCGGATTCATTGTCTGTTTTTTAATGTGAAAATACCATTTTTTGCAATTATCTGCGACTTTAATTTCTTAAAAATACAAGTCCCGTTTACCGGATTTTATTTGCTCAAGACGCTTCTTCAATTCGGCAATGGTTTGAGGTTCGCCCAGCTCGTTCATATTTTTTTCGATGATACGCCAGCCTTTTTCGACGATTTCGGGTTTTGCATAATCTTCGAGGTATTCAGCCAACGTGAGTATGGCGTTTGGGGTGCAGAAGCGTTTGATAAAACCGGGAACCGAAAACTCCATAAAGTGCTCGCCGGTGCGTCCGAGCCGGTAGCAGGCGGTGCAAAACGAAGGCAGATATTCTTTATCCAAAAGTTCATCGATCACTTCGCCCAACGACCTGGGATCGTTTACTTTAAACTGTTCCCTGTTCAGGTTTTGCGTCTCGTTCAAATTTCCGGCGTAGCTGCCGATTTCGAGTTTTGTACCGCCATCAATCTGTGAAACACCGTATTGCATCACTTCTGTACGCACTTCGGCATCTTCGCGGGCGGTTAAAATCATTCCGGTGTAAGGAACAGCCAGACGTAAAATGGCTACAAGGCGCACAAATTCCTCATTGCTCACCATGTATTTCGGGTCGAGGTTCAGTTCAGAGGCCTCCTTGATGCGCGGGAACGAAATCGTGTGCGGCCCGACTTTGTAAACAGCCTCGAGGTGGTTGGTGTGACGAACCAGGCCCAGAACTTCAAAACGCCAGTCGTACAAGCCGAATAGGGCGCCGATTCCAACATCGTCAACGCCGGCTTCCTGCGCACGGTCGAGTGAAGTAAGCCGATTTTCGAAATCCTTTTTTGGGCCACCGAGATGGTAAAGTTTGTAGGCTTCGGGGTGGTAGGTTTCCTGAAAAACCTGGTAAGTGCCGATATTAGCGGCTTTCACAATTTTAAAACCTTCGATATCGAGCGGTGCGGCATTGATGTTTACTCGTCTGATTTCGCCGTTACCTTTTTTCACGCCATAAACCAGTCGGGCTGTATGAGCGATGTATTCGGCGTTGTACATTGGGTGTTCGCCATAAACCAGGATGAGGCGTTTTTGGCCATTATCTTCGAGCGCCTCAACTTCACGGATAATTTCCTCGTCGGTAAGTTTCCGGCGGATTGCAGATTTATTTGATGCTTTAAAACCGCAGTATTTGCAGTTGTTAATGCAATGATTTCCAATATAAAGCGGCGCAAATAAAACAATCCGGTTGCCGTAAACTCTTTTTTTAAGTTCGCGGGCACCGGCTTTAATTTCTTCGATAAGTTCAGGCGAATCAGCATTGATGAGCACAGCAGTTTCTTCGAGGGTGAGCCTGTTTTTATCCAAAGCTTTGGCAATAACTTCCCTCACCCGCGTAGCATCTGGTTTTACCGTGTTAAGCAAAGCCCACAGTTCATCGGGGTCGATGAACGGTTTCATCGCTTCATCAGGAATACTGCACTTTTCAGGTTTAAATATCATGTATCAAAATTTTAAAATTAAATGTTTTGAAAAGTAAAACTCTTTGAGCAACAAACGGCTTAACTTTTTCAACTGGCTGCCGACTGCCGACTGTCCTATCATGAAATAGGTTGACAAAAGTATTGTTAATAACTTTAAATGTCAACTTATGAAAGAAGAAAAATCGACACGGCATTTTAGCGAAGCCTTCAAAAAAGAGAAGGTAAAAATGATCGAAGACAAGCAGATGACAGTAGTCCAGCTTAGCAGGATTTACGAGGTAACCAGGGCAGCCATTTACAAGTGGATTCGTCAGTACTCAACCAGAATTTCGAAAGGAGAGCGGATCGTGATTGAGAAAGAATCAGAAGGCACCAAAACGATTAAACTACTTAATCGGGTGTCAGAACTTGAGCGCACCATAGGGCAAAAGCAATTGCAGATAGACTATCTGGAAAAAGTTTTGGAACTTGGCAGCGAAGAAGCAGGTTTTGACATTAAAAAAAAGTTCGTATCCGGGCCATTGAGTGTATGCAATCCGTCCAAAAAGAGCTAAGAATAAAGATGAATGAATTGTACACGATATCAGGGATTAGCCGCCAGGGTTATCATAAAAGCATCAATCGAGCCAGGCAGGATGATGCTTTGTGGCAGCGGCTTTTGGAGACTGTCGTAGAGTTCAGGAAGGATTATCCCCACAGCAGTGCCCGGAAAATACACTACAAACTTCAGATAGCGGAAGTAGGCATTAACCGTTTTGAGCGATTTGTATCGGAGCAAGGGCTAAGTGTGAAGAAACCACGCTCATTCATACGAACAACTTATCGTGGAACGAACTGCTATCCAAACTTAGTCAATGGCCTACTTCTTAATGGAATCAACCAATTATGGGTAAGTGACATCACCTATTTTTTGACTCTAAATGGAACTTTTTATATTGTATTCATTTTGGATGTTTACAGCCGCAGAATAATTGGTTACAGCGCCAGTGATAATATGCTGGTGATAAACAACCAGAAAGCATTGGAGATGGCTTTTAATACCCGAAAACAAAATCGGTTTGAAGGCCTGATACATCACTCCGACAAGGGTAGCCAGTATGGAGCAAATGCCTATGTAAGCATGCTCCAAAGAGCAAATATTACAATCAGCATGGCAAACATTTGTCTGGAAAATCCTTATGCTGAAAGAATTAACGGGATAATCAAAAATGATTATCTGACAGCCTACAACATAAACGATTTGCAGGGATTGAGAAAAGCCTTGAGCAGATCGGTGAGACTTTACAACAACTTCCCCCATGGCGAATTGGAACGAAGGAGTCCGATGGAATTTGAGCGCTATTTGGGTCAGGTTGATACGTTAGAACATCCAGAAATGAACCTTTATGATTTCAGAAAATGAAAAAACAAGATCGGCATAACGTGGGTTTTAGGAGGGATAAAACCATGAAAATAGTTGTTAAAAAAAGCCGTAGTTTTGCAAAAGAAAACTACGGCCATCCATTTTCCTGGGTCAGTTTATTCCTTGGAAGGTTGCCCCCCGGCAGAGCCTTCCTCCGCTTCACTGACAGTACAAAGTTTACACTTGTCAACTCATTTAACAAATTGATTTATCAACATGTAAACTAAATATTGAATGAAATCTGTCAACCAAAATCATGAAAGGTCAAACTTG
>CAIYZW010000144.1 GCA_903930725.1 uncultured Bacteroidota bacterium | reverse complement strand
TGTGGCAAAGCTGTTGGTAGAAGATGAATTTTCGGATAAATACGAACTTCCGATGCGTTTTTCGGTTTCGGTGCCTGCCAATATTGATTTTTCGAAACAGGGAACATGGATGGATTTGCCCGATGGCGGCAAGGTTTGCAGGCTTTCGGTTACTTCACCCGGAGCACAGGCTTTGATTGTCTATTATCAAAAATTTAGCATCCCGCAAGGGGGGGGATTATTTATTTACAACCATGATAAAAGTCAGATTTTAGGCGCTTTTACCGAATTGACAAACATGAGGGGTGGTGCCTTTGCCAACGAAATGATCCAGGGCGAGACGTTTACACTTGAATATTATCAACCCGAAGGATTGACAGGGAAGCCAGAACTTTTAATTAACGAAGTTGGTTATGTTTACCGCACGGCTGAATATTTTTTTGGCCAGCGTGGTTTTGGAGGTTCCGGCGTGTGCGAAGTAAATGTAAATTGCGACGAAGGGCAGGACTGGCAAAAGCAGAAAAACAGTGTTGTGCGAATCATCGTCAAGCAGGGATCAGCGCAGGTTTGGTGTACAGGATCGCTTTTAAACACAACGCGTTACGACAATGCACCTTATTTTCTTACCGCCGACCATTGTGGTTCATCCTCATCAGTTGCTGATCTCAACCAATGGGTTTTTTATTTTAACTATGAGGGTCCCGAATGCTTGGACCCGACCAATGACACGGCTTTTAACGCAAGAACTATGGTTGGAGCCACCAAAAAAGCGCGAAGCGGCGGTGCCGGCCTGGAGTCGGATTTTAAACTACTTCTTCTAAACGAATCAGTACCCTTGAGTTACAACCCGTATTTTAGTGGCTGGTCAGCGAGGGATGTTTCCAGCGACAGCGGCGTGACAATTCATCACCCACAAGGCGACATCCGTAAAATTTCGACCTATAAAACACCTTTGATTTCGGCAAACTGGGGAGCTATTCCAAACACACACTGGAAAGTTATTTGGGCTGAAACTGCCAACGGACATGGTGTTACCGAAGGAGGATCATCGGGTAGCCCGATTTTTAACAGCAAAGGTCAACTCATCGGCCAGCTTACAGGCGGTGATGCAAGTTGCTCAAACCTCAGCGGTCCTGATTATTATGGAAAAATCGCCTACTCGTGGGCAACGCATTCTTCCGCCGACAGCACCATGCTTAAACCCTGGCTCGATCCTGATAATACTGGGATTCTGGAAATCGGCGGTGGATCTGTTGGCATCGAAAACGGAAGTTTTATTGAACCCTTAAATGTTTTTCCAAACCCCACAACAGGTCTGTTTACAGTTGATTTGGGGACTTTGGATAGGAAATCTATCGAAATCAGCATTTTTAATATGTTGGGCGAAATGGTTTATCAATCTGGAAATCTGGATTATTCAGTCAGTCCGCCACTTTTGGATATTACGGAGAGACAACCAGGTATTTATTTTATCACCATCAAAAGCAAGAGCGAAATCCGAACATCTAAAATTTTAAAATGCAAATAGAAGAAATCGAAATCCTGATAAATAAATCCGATGCTGATGCCGGTTTTAAAGCCATTTCCGAAAGAATTATCGCTGGCGAACGCATCAATGAGCAGGAAGGAATTTATCTTTATGAACATGGCGAGCTTGCACTTTTGGGAAGTTTAGCAACTTTTATAAAAGAAAAGAAGCACGGAAAAAAGGCATTTTTTATTCATAATTTTCATATCGAACCCACCAATATCTGCATTTATAATTGCCGGTTTTGCTCCTATTCGCACCATCAGAGTGGTACGAGCTGGGAATTTGAACGGCAGGAAATGGTCGAAAAAGCCAAAGCAGCACCATCCGAAATGCGCGAACTTCACATCACTGGCGGCGTTCATCCCAAACATGGCCTCGACTATTATGCCGGACTTTTAAAAATGATACACGAAGCCAGGCCTGAACTTCATCTAAAAGCTTATTCGGCCATCGAACTGGATTTTATGTTCGAAAAATCCGGTGTTTCTTTAGAGGAAGGTTTTAAAATTTTAAAGGAAAATGGTCTGGATTCGATCCCCGGAGGTGGTGCCGAAATTTTTGACGAAGATGTTCGGAAGCTGATCTGCGATGATAAGGCATTCGGTCAGCGATGGCTCGAAATCCATGAAGCGGCACATAAACTTGGCATCGGTTCTAACGCCACCATGCTTTATGGCCATATCGAAAATTACGCGCATCGTATCGGCCATCTCGAGCTTTTGCGACAACTTCAGGATCGGACTGGCGGTTTTAATACCTTTATCCCGCTCAAATTCAAGAATAAAAATAACGAAATGTCATATCTTACCGAAGTAAGCTCGATTGAAGATATGAAAAATTATGCTGTTTCGCGGATTTACCTGGATAATTTCCCTCATGTGAAGGCTTACTGGCCGATGATAGGCCAGCAAATGTCGCAACTGGCACTTTCGTTTGGCGTTGACGATCTCGATGGCACCATCAATAATTCGACACAAATTTATTCGCTGGCTGGTGCCGATGATAAAAATCCTGCAATTTCACTCGACGGATTGCTAAAACTCATCCGCGATGCAGGTTGCACGCCTGTTGAGCGCGATTCGTGGTATAATATTTTGAAGGAATTTTAACTTGCTGGCGGAACCAAAACAGATAATGACGATGGGTTTACCTTGACAACCAGGTTTTTACTGAGTTTTATCGGCTCGCCATCCAGATGAATTGTTTTTTTCTTCCGGATAATCTCCACCTCTTTTGCACGCAACACTTCGATGTATTTTGAGCGGTTAATTTGTTTGCTGTAAAGTAAGGTGGCTGTGAAAAGTGTTTTCCATAACGGTATTTTTTTTACGATGGAAATATCAATAAAACCATCATCAATCTTTGCCTGCGGGGCAATTGATGTGTTGTACCCAAACTGATCGGAATTAGCAAAGCTTATAAACAAAGCTTTGCGTTTAATTTTTTGACCATCAACAATCATCGTAAATTTTGTCGGCTCATAGCGAAGATATTCCTGTACAGCAATTTTAAAATACTTAAAAAAACCACGCCGTTGCTGTCCGGCGAACTTCTTTGCAACAAGCGCATCAAAACCAACACCGGCAAGGTTTACAAAAAACTGTTCATTGGCAAGGGCAGTGTCAATTTTTTTGACATTTAATTTGTTGATGATCTGGATTGCCTTTTCGGGAAAAACGGAAATATTCAAATGCCTTGCCAGCCCGTTTCCAGAACCAGAAGGCACAATTCCAAGGATTACATTGGTGTTAACGATGGCTTGCGCAACTTCGTTCACCGTGCCATCGCCACCAACCGCCACAACAATTTCAAATTTATTTTCGATGGCATTTATAGTAAGTTCTGTGGCATGATGCGGTGCCTCGGTGTATTTCACTAGGTAATCAAAAAGGTTGTGATCAAGCGCTTTTTCGATGTGCTTTTCGATTGATTTATGCCTTCCCACCCCTGAAAACGGGTTCACGATGAAAAGGATTTTCTTCCTGGTTTCGTTCATTTTACGACAGTTAAACGATTTTCGATCATCCGGTTGTTGAATTGCTGCAAATAGGCCTTGAGCAGAGTTTCCATTTCGGCAGCTTTAGCAGGATTTTTTTCGAGCAGATTTATTTTTAAGAACTTGTCTTCATCAAAATTATACAGGGCAGTGCTTTTATCACTATAATATTCAAGTACATAACCTGCCGAGATGAATTGATAAATACCGTTGAGATAATTTACCGCAAAATGCTGCTCGTCTTTATTAAAGAGGTTGTTGCCAAAGGAAAAAAGTGGTTCATCAAAATTTAAAAAACTCAATACCGACGGCATGATGTCGGCTTGAGAAGCCGTTTCGCCGGAATTTCCTTTTAGTTTTGCCGATGGGTCGAAAAATATAATCGGGATGCGGTACAATCCAAGCCGGGTCTGGTATTCCGGGATAATCGTTTCGGAGGTATGATCAGCCGTAATAACAAAAATGGTGTTATTGTACCAACTCATTTTTGAAGCAGTC